>CANGLD010000228.1 GCA_947454475.1 Oxalobacteraceae bacterium | reverse complement strand
TTTTCAGCGCTTGCTTCACGTGCAGCACGAGCACTCATAAATTGGCTGTCATAAGCTTGCGCTGCACTCAGTGCTTCCATTAAATCTAATGCCTGAGCATTCATGGCTAACATTGCGCCTGCTACTAATGTGGCTAGTTGAGTTCTTCGCATTATTCTTCCAGTTAATTCAATAAGTTTATTTCTAATTACAAAATGGATTTCAATAAGTCGCCATGCTGTTATCAATTTCCATGGCCCAGGCATGCACGCCACCTGTTAAATTCACTACGTGTTCAAATCCTGCGCGTTCCAAAAATGCACCTACTTGCATACTGCGTGCTCCATGATGACAAATGCAGACTATAGGCTGTTCCGGATCTAGTTCTTCCTGACGTGCAGGGATGCTAGACATGGTAATTAATAATGCGCCTTGAATATGGCAAGTCTCATATTCCCATGGCTCACGCACATCAAGTAATACGGGTTGTGGCCTAGAGCTATCTGCCAACCACACTGCTAATTCTTGTACTGTTAAATGTTGCATGCAGGTGTTAATTTAATTAAAACTTGTTTCGCAAATGAGTTTATTTATTTTTAAAATAAAATTTTAAAAATGAAATGCAGAAGGTTTTTTTACATTACGTAAAGGCGTAATGTTCGCTTCAAATAATTTTTGCGTATCCCAAGCATCTTCAGTTCTACGTGTAATCAAGCAAGCCGACATAATCGGTGCTTCGCCTATGATGGCGATTAGACGTCCACCTATTTTAAGTTGCTTGAGTAGTTCATCAGGTACTGCAGCAACTGATCCGGATAACAAGATCGCATCATAAGTACTAGCTTGAGCCGTCCAACCATGTGCACCATCACCACACACAGCGCTGACATTGTGGATGCCATAGTCGCTAAGATTTTTAGTGGCAAGAGCATGGCATGCTGCATCGATTTCAACTGTGGTCACATGCTGTGCGTGATGGGCTAACAAAGCTGCCATGTAACCTGAGCCTGTGCCGATTTCTAAAACTGATTCTTGTTTAGTCGGAGCTAATTCTTGCAGTAAACGCGCTTCCAATTTTGGTGACAGCATATGCTGACCATCAGGTAGAGGAATTTCCGTATCCATAAACGCCAGACTACGACAAGCGACAGGAACAAATTCTTCACGTCTTACATCAACCAGTGTTTGTAGTACATCCAAATTGAGCACATCCCAGGTGCGGATTTGTTGTTCTATCATGTTGAAACGTGCTTGTTCTAGATTCATGTCTTACTCCACCATCACATAAAAATAATTAAAAAATAAATGCGTTAAATAAAAGGTGATTTTATCAAATCACAGGATGAATTATTTTGATAAACATAATGTGCAAATAGTAAGTTTCCGCGTCTTACTGCGCTATTTCATCTAAACCTAACTTACGTCTACCCCATATTGCAAAATCATCTAACCAAGTGTAAATCACAGGCACTACGACCAAAGTCAAAATGGAAGAAGTAATAATGCCGCCTATGACAGCTTGACCCATAGGAGCGCGTTGTTCTGAACCTTCTGCCATACCCATTGCGAGGGGAATCATGCCAAACACCATAGCCAAGGTAGTCATTAAGATAGGTCTTAAGCGCACATGTGCTGCTTCTAAGAGAGCTGCATTTCTTTCCGCGCCGGCTTTACGTGCTTGATTGGCAAAGTCCACTAAAAGAATGGCATTCTTTGTGACTAGACCCATTAACATCACAAAACCAATAATGGAAAACAGATTCAGAGTAGAGCGGAAAATCAGTAGAGATAAAAACACCCCTATGAGGGTTAACGGCAATGCAGACATGATGGCAATCGGCTGTAAAAAACTACCGAATTGCGAGGCTAAAATCATATAGATAAATATGATCGCTAATAATAGAGCTGAGAGTGCATAGCCAAATGACTCTTGCATATTTTTTGCAGCACCACCAACTTGATAGCGATAACCTGGTTGCCAATTCATACCATCCAGTGCGCGTTTAATTTCTGCATTGGCTTGTCCTGCTGATCTACCTATCACGTTAGCTGAAAGCTCAACTTCACGATTTAAATCACGACGATTAATTTGATTCGCACCGGAAGCTGGCGCTATGCTTGCAACTTGTCTTAAAGGGACCATGCGCGGTGAGCCATCACTATTAGTTTGTGTACTGGCTAACATTAATCGTGAAAGATCATTGATATTGTTACGGTCTGCTGGTGCAAGCCGTACATTCACATCATAATTTTCATCATCTGGTGCGCGCCAAGTGCTGGCAGCTTCGCCCGCCAATAGAGGACGCAACGTATTTCCAATTTGAGCAACCCCTATACCTAAGTCTGCAGCAAGATCACGATGGGGTTCTACCCATATCGTTGGTTTATTCGGTTTTAAACTTGAATCTAGATCTACAACGCCAGGTATCGCTTTAATTCTTGTAGTCGCTTCGTCTGCGAGTTTAGCGAGTTGCTTAAGATCAGTGCCTAAAATAGATAAACGAATTTGTTTGTTATCACCACCTACGCCATCTAAAGTGCCCACGTGAGTCACCGTAATGCCCGGTATGCTTGCTAGTTTGTCGCGCAATGGTTGATTTAATTCTTTCGTGCTGCGCTTGCGCTGACTACGTGGTACTAGACGTGCATAAGCGGTTGCATAATTTTTGCCTTGTGCAGTACCTGTATTAATACTGATATACACATCCACCACTTCTGGCATTTCACGTAATGCACGTTCTATTTGTAGTGCTTTGCTTTCAGTGAATTCGAGTGAAGAACCTATCGGTGTATTGAATACAACCCCAGTTTCAGAATAATCTGCTTGCGGTACAAATTCACTACCTATCAAACCAGAGGCAGGTAAAGCAAGACCAGCGATAAATGTCACGATTGCTAACACTAAAGTAGCAACGCGATGTTTGAGTGACCATGTCAGTGCAACTTGATAAATAGCGGAAAGCCATTGCACAAAATGATCAAATTTTTCTAATACTCGTCCTATGCTATTTGCATACCAACCGCG
>CANGLD010000227.1 GCA_947454475.1 Oxalobacteraceae bacterium | reverse complement strand
GGTTATGATTGCGTGTTTTAAAAGATGGGTTCAACCCACGACTGAGGAGAAACTATGCACGAGCCAGGTATTGGTGATGAAGAGGGGGCAGCGCAGCCATTGCGTGGGCCTATAGGGCAGGGCTTATATACATTGTGTAAAGCCTTTGCGATTGGTGGCGGTTTGTTGTTTGTGCTGTTGGTATTGATGTCGCTGATCTCTATTGTGGGTCGCAAGTTAGCGTCTATGCCTATTCCTGGCGACATAGAAATTATGCAAATGGGAACAGCCGTTGCTTCAGCTGCGATGCTGGCCTACTGCGAAATGATGCGTCATCACTTACGCGTCGATTTTTTTACCGCAAAACTTTCACCCAACAATCAAAATCGTTTAGATGCGCTTTCGCATTTGTTATTAGCACTCATCGCTGTGTTAATTGCATGGCGTACTGCAGTAGCTGCAGTGTCCTTACAAGAAGCAGGCGAAAAATCCATGATGTTGTTGTGGCCAGTTTGGCCAGCAGTTGCATTACTTGTGCCTAGCTTTTTATTGCTCGCTGCTGCGGGTTTTTATAATGCGTCACATCACTGGACATTATCTACACAGCATGAGGTGGCAGCATGAGCGGTATGCAAATTGGTTTGATGATGTTTGCAGTATTGATTGTGTTACTCGCTTTACGTGTACACATTGGTATTGCCATGTTTATGATAGGAGCGAGTGGTTTTGTCATCATGAATGATTATTCATGGATGCCATTATTATATTCACTCAAGAATCTCGCTTATGCGCGTTTTTCTAACTATGATTTAGCAGTGATTCCCTTGTTTATGTTGATGGGTCAGTTCGCTACCAATGGCGGATTGTCACGTTCACTCTTTACTTGTGTGAATAATTTTGTCGGTCATTTCCGTGGTGGTGTGGCGATGGCTGCCGTTGGTGCTTGTGCTGCCTTTGGCGCGATATGTGGTTCTTCACTGGCGACTGCAGCGACTATGGGTCAAGTCGCTTTACCAGAATTAAAACGCTATAACTATTCAGGATCATTAGCGACAGGTGCATTAGCAGCCGGTGGCACATTAGGCATCATGATTCCTCCTTCTGTTCCTTTAGTGATTTACGCAGTGTTAACGCAAGAGTCCATAGGCAAGTTGTTTATGGCTGCCATCATTCCCGGCATATTAGCGATGTTGGGCTATATGCTCGTGATTCGTATCGTGGTCACTTTAAAACCTGAAGCAGGACCTGCTGGTGCACGCGTGCCGTTTGCAACTGCTTTGCGATCCTTAATTGGTGTGATTCCTATCATGCTGGTGTTTGTCGTCGTGATTGTAGGTATTTATGATGGCTGGGCGAATCCAACTGAAGCAGCATCCATAGGTGCAGCAGCGTGCGGCATATTGGCTGTAGTAACAGGTGGTATGCGATTAGAGGGCGTGGTGAAAAGTTTGATTAGCACTGCAGAAGCAACCGCGATGATTTTTCTGGTGTTACTCGGTGCGGATATGTTGAACTCAGGTTTAGCCATCACACAAATGCCGGCAGAGTTAGCGCAATGGGTACAAACCAGTGGCTTGCCTCCTTTATCCGTCATCTTTGCCATTCTGCTGATTTATATTTTCTTGGGTTGTGTGATGGATTCACTGTCCATGATTTTGCTTACTATCCCTATTTTTTATCCTATTGTGATGGGCTTGGATTTCTGGGGCATGCCTGTAGAAGATAAGTCAGTCTGGTTCGGTATACTTGCCTTGATGGTGGTAGAGATAGGTTTAGTGCATCCACCTGTGGGCATGAACATCTATATTATTAATAAACTCGCAAAAGATGTGCCTGTGATGGAGACCTTCAAAGGTGTATTGCCATTTCTTGCATCAGATTTAATGCGTACGATTTTGCTGGTATTTTTCCCTGTTATTTCGCTGTATTTAGTGCATACCTTTGGTGGTTAAATTTTATTTTCCACCTCAATTTGGCTGAGGAAGACATTCATGAAAAACAGTTTTATCAATAAGCTCGCAATATTCGTTTTGTTTTTTGCAGCATCTCATTTGTGTTCTGCACAAACGATTACTCTGAAATTGCATCATTTTTTACCAGCTAGTTCAACAGCACATGTGAATTTCATGGTGCCTTGGTGTAAAAAAATAGAAGAGCAATCAGCTGGCAAGATGAAATGCCAAATTTATCCTTCCATGCAAATGGGTGGTACACCGCAGCAGTTGTTTGATCAAGCTAAAGATGGTGTGGCTGACATTGTGTGGACAGTGCCTGGTTATCAAGCTGGACGTTTTCCGATTACAGAAGCGTTTGAATTACCGTTCATGATTTACTCTTCTGAGAAAGCCAGTCGTGGTTTGTGGAACTATGCAAATAAAAATGCATTGGGTGATTACAAAGGTGTGAAACCGATTTTGTTTCATGTTCATGATGGATCATTGATTCACTCAACCAAAATTCAAGTAAAAACTTTGGAAGATTTCAAAGGTTTGAGAGTGCGTGCTCCTACGCGTCAAAGCACAAAAATGGCGGAAGCTTTAGGCGCTACACCCGTACCTATGCCTTTGCCACAAGCAGCAGATGCTTTATCTAAAGGCGTGATTGATGGCGCGATCATTCCATGGGAAGTCGTCCCTGCAATGAAATTCCAAGAGATCACAAAGTTTCATACTGAGATGCCAGTTGGTGGACCTCAAATGTCGAACACCGTTTTTATCTTGGCTATGAATCAGGCGCGTTATGACAGTCTGCCACCAGAGCTGAAAAAAATTATTGATGCGAATAGTGGTGCTGAGCCATCAGCATGGGTAGGAAAAATATTTGCTGAAGATGCTGCTCCTGGACGTAAGTCCGCAGAGGTGCGTCACAATAATTTCTACACCTTGCCCGCTGCAGAGTGGAAGCGTTGGGAGAAGGCGACTGCTAGCGTTGCAGATGAATGGGTTAAAGATATGAATGCTAAGGGATTAGATGGCAAACGTTTGTTGGAAGAAGCGAAAGCAGCTTCACGTTAATTGCTTGAATCCATTTCTCAGATCAT
>CANGLD010000226.1 GCA_947454475.1 Oxalobacteraceae bacterium | reverse complement strand
TTACGTGAACTAGCTAGTCCACGTGCATTAGTCATGCGCGATGGAAAATTAAAACGTGTACCTAGTCAAGAATTGGTGGTGGGAGATGTATTCAGTCTGGAAGAGGGCGATAGAGTAGCGGCAGATGGCAGATTAGTGTACGCACATGCTATTGAGCTAGATGAATCGTTGTTAACTGGTGAATCTGTGAGTGTCACTAAGACCATTCATGATTTCGTTTATTCAGGATCGCTCGTTGTTCGTGGTGATGCAATGGCAGAGGTGATTGCTATTGGAGCAGATACTGCAGTAGGTAAGATAGGTCACAGCCTGTCAGAAGTTGAATCGCCAGACAGCCCTCTGCAAATCGAAATCATGCTCATGATACGACGCTTTGCAGCGGGTGGATTATTGGTTTCATTATTAGTCTGGGTATTAATTGGCGTAATTCGTCATGATTGGCTAGGTGGACTGTTGGCTGGAATTACATTGGCTATGTCTATTCTTCCGGAAGAATTTTCTGTCGTATTAATGGTTTTTATGACGCTAGGTGCATGGCGTATTGCGAAGCATCATGTGCTTACTCGACATACAAGTGTGATTGAGGCATTAGGTGCAGCGACTGTTTTATGTGTTGATAAAACTGGTACCTTAACCCAAAACAAAATGGCAGTGACTGACATCATTGCAGGTCATAACAGAATCAAACTAGTCTCTGGAGTCGTACCGCATTTATCACCGACTAAGATCAAGGCGGTTGAGCTTGCGTTAATGGCAAGTGAAATTAAAGCGATCGATCCTATGGAGCAGGCATTCCATCGCTTAGCGCATTGCATCATGCCTGAGTTTGAGCAGCAACTACTGAAGAGCACCCTACTCAAAGAATATGAGATGTCGCCAACGCAAATGGCTGTTATTCACATATGGCGTTTACCAGATGTGGAACATGCCCTAGTTGCAGCAAAAGGTGCGCCGGAATCACTGATGCATTTATGCAAAATGCGTCCAGACCGTATTGCTAGAACAATGAAGGAAGTTAAACATCTTGCTGGTCAGGGTTTGCGAGTATTAGCAGTCGCAAAAGGAAAATGGCCATTAGACAATCAGACATGGCCAGAAGACTTGATGCAATTTGAATTTGAGTGGGGTGGATTACTTGGATTAGCTGATCCATTAAGAGTGGGCGTAGTTGAAGCTATTGCTGAATGCCGATCTGCAGGTGTGCGAGTAGTCATGATTACAGGTGACTATCCCGAAACAGCGCGCGCAATTGCAAAGCAAGCAGGACTGAATACAGATCAAGTTATGACAGGTAGTGAGCTCGATGCAGCTAGCGAAAAAGATTTACTCGCTATGTTAAAGAGCACACAAATTTTTGCGCGCATGATGCCGCATCATAAGCTACGCCTCGTACAGACTTTGCAAGAGCAAGGTGAAATCGTTGCGATGACTGGTGATGGTGTTAATGATGCACCTGCATTAAAAGTTGCTCACATAGGAATTAGCATGGGGCAGCGCGGAAGTGATGTGGCACGTGAAGCCTCTTCATTAGTTTTACTCAATGATGACTTTTCATCGATTGTTGAAACCATGCGCACTGGCAGGCTGATTGTAGATAACTTACGTAAAGCACTGCGCTACATCATTGGAGTACATCTACCCATAGCAGGATTGGCATTACTTCCCTTATTTACTGGTTCACCTTTGATGTTAACGCCTGCACTTGTCATGTTTTTAGAGATGGTAATCAATCCAACCTCTTCACTTGTTTTTGAAAATGAAGAAGGTGAAAAAGATTTGATGCTGAGGTCTCCACGTTCCAGCACCGAACCCTTATTCGGTTATAAAAATATTTGCTATGCCTTAATGCAAGGCATAGGCTTATTGTTAGCTTGCATGATAGTTTTTTTTATCCTTATGCATGCTGGGCATGTTGAATCCGAAGTACGCGCTACCGTTTTTATTACTATCGTTGTTAGTAATTTATTGATGATGATAGTCAGTCGATCCGATCATGAAGATGTGCTGACCTTGTTCAACAAGCCAAATCACTTTCAGTGGTGGGTAATAGGTCTGACAGTATTTGCGCTTATCTTAGTCTTACAGGTACCGTGGTTGGCTACGTTATTTAATTTTTCATTGCCTACTTTTTCTTCGGTACTGCTTGCATTAAGTGCTTGTGTTTTTGCATTAATTTGGCTGGAAATAGTTAAAACTATTTTTGTCCAGCGCGCTATTTTTAAGTTCAATAATCACATACTCAAAATGTAATTGTGATGCACTTCTCATCGTTTAAAAAATCACAGCATAGGAAATGACTTATGTGGACTGCAATTGATAATTATTGGCGAACAGCATCACAGCAATGTGAACTTCATAACAGTCATAGTTATCCTAGTACACCACATGAAGAAGAAGATAAACCCACCACTGCGGATCGTTTATTTCACGCTGTGATGGCACAATTCACAGCAGGTTTATCACCAGCCAGTTTAGCGATGGCTTATGCGGATTGGATACTGCATTTATCGCAATCACCAGGTAAGCAAGGCATTTTAATTGAAAAGGCAGTGCGTAAAACTATACGCATAGGCTTATATGCTATGCGTAACCTGACAGAAAATGAATGTGAACATTGTATACAGCCATTAATTCATGATCAGCGCTTTCGCGCTCAAGAATGGCAGACATTTCCGTTTTGTTTAATCTATCAAAATTTCTTATTGATACAGCAGTGGTGGCATAACGCAACCACCGGTGTGGCAGGTATGTCGGCGCATCATGAACAAGTTATTTCATTTGCTGCACGTCAGTTATTAGACATAGTCTCACCTGTTAATTTTATAGCGACTAATCCGGAAGTATTGAATACGATTGCGAATGAAAAAGGGATGAACTTAGTCCGTGGTGCGCAATATTGGCTAGAAGATGTTGAACGCACGTTAGGTGGTCATGCGCCACTTGGTGTGGAGCATTTCCGACCTGGTAAAGAAATCGCTATCACTCCTGGGCGAGTCGTGTTTCGTAATCATTTAATTGAATTGATACAGTACGCACCACAAACACCGGAGGTCTACG
>CANGLD010000225.1 GCA_947454475.1 Oxalobacteraceae bacterium | reverse complement strand
GCAGTGAGCATAAAGGTGGGGTTGGATTGACCGCCTTTAAATTGTTCAATGTGCAAATCACCAGTAAAGCCATCAACATGCTTATGCATGTAATCGGATAAAGCACCAAGATCGACTTTCTGACGTTCTGCTACGGGCTTGGTGCCCATAAATTCTTCATACATGGTGATGTCTCTTTGGTTATGTTTTATTATTTTTAATGAACTGTTTTAATAAGGTTAATGTGCTTGATATTTTATTGAGAAAAGCTAGCTCATTACTCTTTTTAAAGAAATCATTCGGCGCAATACATTGCGCCCTACAGATATCTTTGGTTACGAATTTTGACTAGGGCGTCATGTATTGTTCTGCATGATCGATCTAACTTATTCTACCTTGATGCCTACTAGGTTTTGTAGGGCGCAATGTATTGCGCCGCATGGTCAACAGAATCATTCTACCCTGATGCCGAGCAGTTATCAGATTCCTCGTGCTTTTCTATATTGATGAAACAAGGCTTCCATAGTGGTGCCGCGTGATTCAGCTTGTAATGCGGAAGGAGGGGAGTAATTCATGAAACGCACTACCCAGTCATGATGAGCATCTCCAACATCAAGAGCATTGATACAACCAGCTGTTTGCGCCAGATTTCCTAAGAAAAGACGTTGACCTGTAAGTGCATAAGAAAGAATGGCGCGATTGACACCACCATGCAAGACCAAGAGCAAAGTATCCCAATCAGGATCGGCACGCAGCTTATCGATAGCAGGATGCACTCTATCCATTAACTCGCCTATGCTTTCACCAGCTAGAAAACGTTTCTCCTCTGGTGCCACACCTTCAAACGCACCTATGAAAGCTTCACGTAACTCAGCATCAGGAATCGCAGCGAGTTTGCCTCCGCGTATTTCTACCAACTCAGGTATTTGCTGAAGTTCTAGTTGTTGTTTTGTTTCTGCTAACACTAAAGAAGCAGTTTCCACTGTACGCGGCAATCCCGATACGATCACACGATCAAAGCGTATGCCCGATTCAGCAAAGACACGACCCGCAGCAGTGGCTTGTTCTCTACCTGCTGTATTAAGAGGTACGGATTCAGGTAAGACTGGATTACCTGCAGCATCAAAATAGGTCACGCTGCCATGTCGCATTAAAAATATGCGACGTCGTTTAGCAAATGTCATCGGTAATGTGGCTTTCTTTTTTCGAGAAAGGCAGTAATGCCTTCTAGTCCATCTGCGTGATGCAGACTTTCGACAAATTTTTGTTTTTCAGCTTCGAAATGTTGAGGCAGTGTATTCACCGGCGCTTCACGTAACAGGCCTTTGATATTTTCTAATGCGTTGGGTGAGAGAGCAGCGAGTTCATCACTCCAATCAAGAGCATCCGATAAAGCATGACCATCCGGTACAACGCGATTAACTAATCCACTCTGCTGTAAGCGCGCAGCGGAAACTGCTTTGCCTTCCATGATGATCTCACTCGCAAGTTGTCGTGGTAATGCACGCGATAAAAACCATGAAGCACCACCATCCGGTGTGAGTCCGACTTTCACATACGCCATAACGAATTTTGTAGAGGCACCGGAGACGATCAGATCGCAAGCGAGTGCGAGAGAAAAACCAGCACCTGCAGCAGCGCCTTCAACCGCAGCAATCACTGGCTTAGGGCAATCGCGTATCGCTTCTATCCAATTATGTAATTGATCAATCGATTCTGCTTGAACGGAAGGATCTTGTTCGCGATTCGCGAGTAAGCGATTCAGATTACCGCCGGCGCAAAAAAAATTATCCGCGCCAGTGATAACAACAGCGCGAATAGCATGATCTCGTTCTGCAGTGGACAAAGCCTCAATGCCAGCGGCATACATATCGGGATGCAGCGCATTCTTCGCGCCAGGATTAGAGAGTGTCAGGATTAAAGTCGCTTCGCGTCGCGAAGCCAGCAATTCAGCAGACATGGTTGCGGACAGGTGAGGGTTAAGAAAGTGAGTATTAATTCAATTTAAGTGATAATAGCGTGCTAGTTTCTTATCATTCTGCATTGTACCCTCAGTGCCGAATCTGCAGTGATGAGGGCTGAGTAGACTTAAAGCGAGATACAAAAATTATTCACAATCGAAGGAGACATTATGCTGACCCTATGCGGTTTTGCAGCGAGTAATTACTACAACAAGGTCAAGCTCGCGTTGCTAGAAAAAGAAGTGCCGTTTGAAGAAAAATTAGTATGGGCGGATCGCTCACCTGCGCTGATGGAAAAATCCATATTAGGAAAAATTCCGTATTTTGAAATCGGTGATCAAGTAATTTGTGAATCGCAAGTCATGGCTGAATATCTGGAAGATGCTTATCCACAAAAACCATTGATGCCTGCAGATCCGATTGAGCGTGCTGAGCTTAGACATTTGATCATGTTTATGGAATTACATCTGGAATTGGTTGCGCGTGAGTTGTATGGCGAAGCTTTTTTTGGTGGCAAAGTCTCAGATGAAACGAAAGTAAGAGTAGAAAAAATCTTAAAGCGTAATACTGCGGCATTTGGCAAACTAGCGAAGTTTTCTCCTTTTATTGCAGGCTCAACTTTCACACTGGCGGATTGTGTCGCGCTAGCGCATTTACCTTTGGTTGGTCAGGCTACGAAAGCAATTTATGGTGTTGATATGCTAGCTGATTATCCTATTCGCGAGTATGCAAAGAAGTTAGGCGAACGTCCTACTGTACAAAAAGTGGATGCAGATCGCAGAATCAATCGTGAATTGATGATGCAAAAGATGACGGCGAAATAAAGTTATTTTTTTGTTTAGAGCTTTGCAAGCCGTGCTAATGCGGTTTGCAAAGTTTGCTCTTGCTTTGCAAAACAAAAACGCACAATGCCTGATTCTTTTGGCTCTTGATAAAAAGCTGAAATAGGAATTGCTGCTACACCAATTTCAGTCGTCAACCACGTACAAAATTCCGCTTCCGGTAAATCAGAAATAGCAGAGTAATCTGCACACTGAAAATACGTTCCATTCGATGGCAAGAGTTTAAAGCGCGTATTCGCTAGACCAGAACGAAACAAGTCACGCTTCTTTTGATAAAAATGTGCGAGCTC
>CANGLD010000224.1 GCA_947454475.1 Oxalobacteraceae bacterium | reverse complement strand
TAGTGCCACACATCTTCATCAAGCTTGGCTAGGCTCAAGCATTTCTAAAGACTCTGGCTGAATCATCTGTGAACCACGCAGTCAAAACAGTCAGGATCATCATTTTTGACGACCACACAACTAGGAGGCAGACATGGGACAAACTCAATCTAGCATTTCAGAAAATAATAATGTCGGTGCTGAGTATGAGCATCTCAAGCATCAAAAAGGCGGTTTTCGTTTACGCGATGAATTGTCGAATTTAAAAAGCGACTTAGATGCTTTGATGACACGCACCTCCTCTATTACTGAAAAAGAAGCGAGAGAAGCACGGGAAAAAATTATTTCCCGTTTCACTAGCGCTAAATCAGCGATGAAAGATTTTGCGAGTGAGACAGGGCAACAAGTTCACGAAGGGGTAGAGCATGCTGCAGATTATGTGCAAAAACGCCCTGTGCAGTCAGTCTTACTTGCTGCAGTCGTTGGTCTTGCGTTAGGCGCTTTATTGCGACGAGGTTAATGTAAATAGACTATAACTTAACTATAGGATCAAACCATGCTGTCATCTCTACATAGATCTAAACAGATTTCAGTCATGGTGATTGATAGGCTGAGTGATTATTTATCATTAGCTCGCATTGAATTGCAGCTGCAAGGGCGCGAAGTAATCATGCAGGCTTTGTCGTACTCTGCTGCTGCAATTTTTTTGTTTTTTATGTTGTTATTTTTTGGTGTGGCGATCATCACTAGCTTTTGGGATACGCCTTATCGTGTACTTGCTGCATGGACTGCAGTATGTCTCTATAGCTTGGGGGCTGCGATCTGCATCAACATAGCAAGACGACACGCAATAAAAATTATAGGATTTCATTCATTGAATCAAGAAATCAAACAAGATGCAGCCATCTTAAGGCAAGCTCTATGAGTGCATCACTAGAACAGCAACGTTTAGCTCTCTTGAAAAAAATTAGATTGAGTCGTACTGCATATAAAAATATCCTTCTGGGTGAAACAGAAAATAATTCATTATCCAATGATGATGGCTCACACTATGGCATGTCTAATTTCCCCAAAAGCATGACATTCAAATGGATAGGCAACCATCTCTTACTGACGACAACTGCGACAGGATGCTTGATTTATCTCGCAACATTAGCCTTAAAATCACAAGGCATTAAAGACACACTAGCCAAGCAAACACATTATTTTTTATCTGCAAAGAAATCACTGAATCGTATTTTTCGCATTGGCACAACGATTTTAAACAATCCAGATCATCAACATTTAGTAAAATTTCTGGGTAGAGTTATCAGCAATAAGTTAAGTAGCTAAATTTACATAGTTTTAAGAAATTTTTCCAAGCTTAGAATCAATGACGCAAAAATCTCGTAATTCTTGCTTAACCGCCTGATCTAGATAAAGATTTTTTTGTGGTCGATAAAAAATATTACAGTTTTCTATTGCACACATAGTCACACTAATTTTTTGATAACGCTGTGAGCATAATGGCAAATCACTCTGCACAAAGCTATACATTGCATTGCCTAATAATTTTTTATTTTTGATTACATAATTTTTTGCTGTCCATGAGTTATTCGAATCATCTATGACAGGCAAAATAATTGTCGTTAAATCTAACAAGAATATTATCGCCAAGGTTAAAAAATTGAATAGCATGATGTCTGCGCTACACAGAACAGGTGTAATAAACTAAACGAACTAGGCTAGAATCAAAATACAAAAGCTGCCATGGTATGACCACAGCAGCTCTTCTATTTTTACAAGCAAGAACCACAAAGCACAGTTCTTTGCTGAGTAGATCCACCAATATAGATTCCACTCTGCCTATTAATTTTCCATCCAAGCTCACTACTGGGCAGTCTCGCAATCTTTCCGCTGCGTTATCTGCATTTGCTGTCAAGCAGATGAATCTGCTCTTATGCTTTGTATGAGATCGTAAGAGATTGCTAGAAACAGGATTGAATGCCACTTGCGTATTCCCATTTAATTTTGAGTAAACTATCTACGATCTCAACCACATTAGAATGAAGATTTAACAATTGCACTGTTATCCTCCCAAGTAATTCTAGTTGCTGTGGTTGCGCCAATCAGTCCACCAAAAATACTTGCAATGAGTGATAAAGCGGTGGCTAAAAATACAGACCATGCAACTAAACTAACCGCTTTAATTGATCGCTCTGCATTAGCTCGCGCTTCCGATGAGGCAAGTTGAGATTGTCCAGATAAGATGAGTGCTTGATCAACGATATTAGCTGCTCTATCCGTTTTTAAACCAGAGCGTGTAGTGAGAAAACTAATAGCGGTATCACGCTTACCGTTGAGTATGTCTTCTTGCAAGACACGAAAATCTGACGGATTCAAATTAGAACCTATTTGTCGATTCAGCATACCGACAAAGCCCATGGAGGAAGCTGCTTGGTTAGATGCTGCTGAACCCTGCCCTATGTCATAAAAAATACCAGACAATAGCGTGCCGCCTACAGAAGTCGCCATCATAATAAACAGTAGCGTACTTACCGACCAAGTCACAACACCATGCAACATCCCATCTGCTTTACGACTTAATCCAGAAACTCTGCCGGCTACATAAGAACCAACAAGTGCTGCTACGAGTAGGCTGAGTATGGACCAGAGTAAAGTACCTGATCCTGGTGTCACACCATCTGATACGTTCGCCAATGAAAGCCCACTCGCCAATCCCAACATAGCAAGTAATAATTGTGTTGATAGTCCTGCTGCTACACCAGCGAGAATTGCACCCCAACGCAAAGTGGGAACAAGAATTCGACGCGTTGTGCCTTCTTTGATACTGCGATTATTTCCTGCAGGTGCTGGCATAGCACCGATATTCACGTTGGTCATGACGAGATCTCCTCAATAATTCAAAACGACTGTGATGAAACTAACGCAGACTAGGAAATAAGACATGCTAAGTTCGTAAAAATTTACTCTTCATCAAAGGAATAAATTCTTTGAAGGACGGTCACATCACGATATTGTCATTCCCTCTCTTTACTTGACAGGCAAGTTCAGACTAAGTTGCGCATAAACGCTTCTGATTTGTCGACTCACAAT
>CANGLD010000223.1 GCA_947454475.1 Oxalobacteraceae bacterium | reverse complement strand
TGCTGCTCTGCGTTTAAATCAAAGTCCATGTTGTCCTCACAATCCTAAGATCATCTGTGTGATGATATTTTTTTGGATTTCATTCGAGCCACCATATATCGATGTCTTACGGTAGTTGTAGTAATACGGCACTAGCGGTGCTGCATCATCATCACCTGCTGCGCTATGCGGTGTATCACCTTCTAAGAATGCCGTATCGAAGGGCAAGCCCTGTGGGCCTACTGCTTCCACCATCAACTCTGTTAAGAGTTGCTGCACTTCCGTGCCTTTAACTTTGAGCATCGAGGCTTCTGGACCAGGACCACGACCCTTCGCTTCACCTGCAACTACACGCATGACGGTGACTTCTAATGCCATGAGTTCAATCTCTAGCGCTGCAAGCTTATGAGCAAAGATAGGATCGTCGATTAATGGATGTCCATTTTTTTTCTGATTCGTTGCTATGCGTTTTAAAAATGCGAGTTCGCGTTTTGAGCGACCTACTGCAGCAATATTGGTGCGTTCATGTCCGAGCAAATATTTTGCATAGGTCCAGCCCTTGTTTTCTTCGCCCACTAAATTAGCAACCGGTACTTTGACGTTATCGAAAAAAACTTCATTCACTTCAAAATCTTCATCTAAGAGTTTGATGGGTCTTACAGTAATGCCGGGCGTTTTCATATCCATCAGCAAAAAAGAAATCCCTTCTTGCTTGCGAACGCCTGAATCGGTTCGCACTAAACAAAACATCATGTCTGCATGTTGAGCTAGTGTGGTCCACGTTTTTTGTCCATTCACGATGTAATGATCACCACTACGTTCAGCGCGTGTTTTCAGTGATGCTAAATCTGATCCAGAGCCTGGTTCTGAATAACCCTGACACCACCAGTCTTCACACGACAAAATACGTGGCAGGTAATGCCGCTTTTGACTCTCACTTCCAAAAGCGATTAAAACGGGAGCAACCATGTTCACACCAAAAGGCATGATGGCAGGTGTGCCAGCACGTGCACACTCTTCTTCCCAAATATGTTGTTGGACTTTAGTCCAGCCTGTGCCACCGTGTTCAGCCGGCCAGTTCGGTGCTACCCAGCCTTGGGCAGCAACAATTTTGTGCCAACGCACAAAATCTTCTCGACTCAGTCGTTTGTGATTTAGCACCTTGTGCTGTAATTCAGCAGGCAAATTCGCAGCCAGCCAACTACGCACGCTATCCCTGAATGCCAAATCGCTAGCAGCGTAATTCAGATCCATAGTGTCTCCAACGGTTGATTTTATTTTTAGTTCTAAGCGATTGCTGCTTAGAGCATGCAGTTTAAAAGCACGACCGTTCGGATCTTACACTAAGATGGCGCAAGAGACTCTCTGCGCAAAAAGAAGAAGGAGAATAAGGATGAAACAAGAACACGCGACGCATGAAGCGCCGCGCTGACATCAGTCTATATAAGAATGAAATGCATCCGGATGCTGAACAGGGCTCATGTGTGATTGTCCAGATTGTGGATAGGTACTACAGGCAGCAAGCGACAGTATTGCTAACAACATTAGGCAGCGTTTAATCATGTTTCTCTCCTTGTCATGATGGTGGATCACATGCAGAAAGCGAGAAAATGCGCTAAGTGCCTCCTGCCGGCTCTACGTAAGAGCTTGCATTACGCAATTAGTTCACGAAAAGAACTATTGTTATGTAAAAAGAAAATGAAAGGAAATGGATTTCAGTCGCTGACTGCAAAGTTGTCGAATCAATCAGAGTCCAAATACAGTAATTAGTTTTGGTGGTTGTCTGATTGATTTTTAAATTCTCAGCCTAGCTGATGCATCACAATGAATGCTGATGCAAGATGCCAGTTGATTTATTAACGACACACTTTCTGCATGACTGCAGCTTCCAGACTTCCTGCTTTGATAGCAGACTGTGCACCAGCCTGCTGATCTGCAAAAACTGGCGCACCATTGCCCATGTTTTCTGGGAAGAGCGTGATGGCTAGTTGTTGTACCGTTTTTGCCTTACAGTCAAAACCTAGTTGTACTTTTGAAGTCAAATAAGATTGCTCTGCATGCGATTGCATTCTATGAAAATCTTGTAACACAGTGACTTTTGTTAAGCCATTCGATTTTGCAATGGAATCAGGATCGACATACGCAATTCCATCTGGTGTTTCTCTTAGAATTTCAATTGCTGCATATGACGTATTCATGCATAACAACGTTAGCAATGCAAAAAACATTTTATTCATACATGTCTCTCTCATTTAGGAATTCGCATTTATATCTGTTTACTCTTTTACAAAAGCATGTATGAAATTGGCAGCACGCCAACCCGCCATTTCTACATCAAGCTCATCCATCTTACTGGCTATTAAAGCCAAACTATCCGTAGCATAAACATAGCCACATGATTCGCTGATTTTGTACCACTTATAGGCTTCAATGAAATCTTCATCTACACCCTGTCCATGCGAATATAAAAAACCAAGATTGAACTGGGCTTGGGCATTTCCTTTTTTTGCAGCCATTAAAAACCACTCTGCTGCTAACGTGAAATTTTGCGCTATACCCTGTCCCTGAGCTGCCATTAAACCTACCTGACATTCCGCACCTGAATCGCCCTGTGCAGCTGCCATGGAATAATAAACGTAGGCCTTCATCATATTTTTAGAATGCTTACGTGTTGCAATGCCCAAGGTTAAATCATCTCGTTTTTTTTCAGTCAGATCCTGCATGTGTGCAGGATGATCAGGCTCATCTAAAAATTTAAACCATTCACCTGCACGTAACTGCGCAGCTAAATGCCCCTGCTCTGCTGCAGATTCATAGTATCCAATTGCTAAACCTGGTCGCATACGGGCAATAGCGCCTTGTTCAATTAAACAAGCTAATTGATACTGCGCATTCACACTGCCACGATCAGATGCCTGATTGTATAAAATGATGGCAACATCTAAATCTTTAACTACTCCCTGACCATGTTCAGTCGCATAACCTAAATTGTAGTAAGCCTCTGCGTAATCTTGGCGGATAGATGAACGAAACCAAGCGACTGCCAAATCAAAATCTTGCTCAAATTCTTGACCATGTTTGAATGCCTCGCCCATGGCATTCATTGCTT
>CANGLD010000222.1 GCA_947454475.1 Oxalobacteraceae bacterium | reverse complement strand
TGTGGTGGTCACCGTCACGATAGGCGGCGGATTGGGTTTTACTTTGTCAGATTCGTTAGGCGAATAGACGGTGTATTTAACTGGATTGATTTTGCCGTAAGTGGGAATTTTGGCTTGATCAGTGCTTTGAAATAAACGGTCTGTGCTTGCTGCTGTGGGGAAGGGTAAGTCTGCATCCACAGGATTTTTCGTCACTTGCATCAATGCAGCAGCAGCTGTAACGGGCTTGCCTCCAAAGGCCTTCATGCCAGCAAAGGCATCTAAGCTTTCATAGCCAAGCGCCACGAGTTTTTTTGCAGCGATCGCATTTGTTCCTAATTGATTGGCATTGGTGCCAGTCGGTAATGCGTTTAATTCTCTAATCGTATCTGGCAATTTGCTCAATATGCCCATTTGTTCAAGAGCAGAGAGATTGCTATTTTTGAAGTTGGCAGGTGTCATGCCTGTCATTGCTACCATTTGAACTGCTTTAGGTTCGAGTACTGCTTTTGCATCAAGCGCACTGCTACTACGAGGAAAATTCGCTAGTGATGTCACACCCAATGCGGAGAGGGCAGTAAAGGCAGCTTTTAATTCTCTGTATCTGTCCGTGGAAAGTTTTCCAGGATTTTCTGGGTCTTCTATCAGTTTGAAAGCCTGATAGACAGTTGTGCCTTTGGGAAAAGAATTCAAATCATAGATGCCCGCTTTTGCTAGCGCGGAACCGACTAAACCATTGGTTTTACTTTGATAAAGCGTGTCGATTGCTCCAACAACGGAAGTGCCGGCTTTAAAACTAGAGAGGTCTCTGTATCCCAGATCTTTTAGTGATTTGGTAGCTGCGACATTTTTATTTACTAAATCCTGCGATAAGACCAGATTGCCAGGTGTTGCGGGATTACCGTCTTCCTTCCATTCGGCGACCATTTTGTAGGCATTCGCCCAAGTCACGCCATTCGGAAAACCTTTGGGGGTGGTGTCGGTTTCACTGGCGTCAGTTATCCCTGCCGCTTTGAGGGCAGTGGTCAGCTCAGTCTTCATTTGAGCTAAGGCAGCACTAGTCACAGCGGACATAGCGCCGGTGCCGGACATAGAATTAACGCGAGTAATCATGAGAATCGTGTGTAAAAGCCTGGTCGTTTGCGGCTATTACAGCAAGATTCATACCATTTCATCTGGGTTTAATTGTCTGGAAAGACGACAATGAGTGCGCAATAAATTAATAAAAATATAATATTCTGAGCTGCTTGGCTTAGCTTCTGCGCGAATTGTGCGGCTGAGCTGTGCCATACTGAAAACGGAGTCACTATGCGTCAAGATCCCAATCATCATTTATTCGAACAGTATTCAGAGCTCTCTATGTACTCACCACGGTTTATAAAAAAGTTATTCGCTTTGTCTTGGAAAGATTTGTTCTTTGTTCTCGTTCCATTGTTGGTGTTAGTTGGTTTGGTGGGATGGCTCACTTTTACTATGCTGCAGCCAGCGCCACCCGATACCTTGGTCATACTCAGTGGTCCAGATGGAAGTAGCTTTCAAAGCACGGCTGAGAAATACAAAAAAATCATAGAAAAACACGGCATCAAAGTGAAAGTGGTGACGACTGATGGATCGGATGAAAATCTCGATCTGCTGATGAATAAAAAAGTCGCTGCTGATGTAGCGCTTGTACAAAATGGTTTGGCTGATAAAAACGAATTGCAGTCATTACTTTCACTCGGCACTTTATATGTCCAACCAGTTTTAGTTTTTTATCGTGGCCAGCGCAAGATAGATCAAATCACACAGCTAAAACATTTGCGTGTGGCGATAGGCCCTGAGGGTAGCGGTACGCATATTTTGGCGAAAAAAATATTCGAAGCCAATGAAATGACATCCACTGATCTCAGCATGATTACTATGGATGGTGATGATGCCATGGTCGCGCTGAAAGAAAAAAAGCTAGATGCGATTTTTGTGATGAGTGAACTTATTAGTGGTAAAAAAGTGCGTGAACTGATGGAAGAGCCTGGCATACACTTAATGAGTTTTCGTCAAGCAGATGGTTATGTAAGACGTTTGCGTTATCTTTCTCGTTTAACAGCGCATGAGGGTAGTTTTGATTTAGGTCGTAATCTTCCGCCGGAAGATATTCAGTTAGTAGGAACGCCTGTTGAGTTGGTTGCGAGAGCAAATATACATCCGGCGATATCTGATTTACTTATTTCAGCAGCTAAAGAAGTCCATAGCAGAGCAGGGCTCTTTAGAAACGCAAATGAATTTCCTGCACCCACACAAAGAGAATTTACGATTAGTGAAGATGCAAAGCGTTACTACACATCAGGTTCTCCATTTCTCTATAAGCGCTTGCCATTTTGGTTGGCAAGTCTGATAGACAGGCTATTACTATTGATTGTTCCGTTGTTAATTGTCATCGTACCTGCTTCGCGCATGCTCGCTCCTTTATATCGTTGGCGTATACGATCACGCCTTTATCGGTGGTATGGTGTGCTCATGAAAATAGAGCGTGAAATGGCAAAAAAGACTGCTGATGTAGAAATAGAAAAAATTAAAAAAACTTTAGAAGAAATTGAGCTTGCAGTGAATACTATGTCTATGCCACTTGCTTATGCTGATCAACTCTATGTATTGAGAGAACATATCGCTATGGTAAAGCTACGTTTTGAACAAAAACATGCTCCTAATTCGACCAGTTAATGAATAAAATTTTAAATCGACCTCATTGCTTATAAATAATAAAAATGAGATTTGTGCTTGTGTTGTGATTGGTGAAATTTTTGAAAACTCTAGAAGCAGTAAAGTCGGACGCAACAATTATCTGGCAAGAACAGGAACAAACATGTTCAGCACTCTGGCATTCAGAGCATGGTTCTGCGCCACCTAAGCGCGTGATGGTGGTGGACGATACCTTGACGGCGGATATGGCGTTTCGTTTGGCGTCTGAAGGTACAGGCTTGTTATGGCGAGGTGATTTTCAAAACGCAAAACAGCTATTGCAAGCGATAGCGCGTCGTATCGATAAGCCTTCAAAAAAATCTGCTAAAAAGATCCAGCCTACCAATATGAAGGATGTCTTTAATCAGCATAGGCAAGCGCAATCACAACGTGCTCGTACT
>CANGLD010000221.1 GCA_947454475.1 Oxalobacteraceae bacterium | reverse complement strand
GGATATGACGCCTGCGACAGAATGATGCCAGTAATTACCCCGCATATGGATGTGTATGAATATTATGAGCAAGCTTTGCGTGAGCGTGGCTTTAAGTCAGATTATGCTCAACGCGGTGCAGTCAATCGTTTACAAAAATCCTATGATGCTTGGATAGGCTTTAAATATAAACGTTCTAATCGTCTAAAAAAAATGGTGAATCATCCTGACGTACCTCGCGGTGTTTATTTGTGGGGTGGGGTCGGACGCGGTAAATCTTTTTTAATGGATAGCTTTTATCTGGTCGTACCTGTAGTGCGTAAGACACGTTTGCATTTCCATGAATTCATGCGTGAGATACATCGTGAACTCGATAAGCAAAAAGATGTAGAAGATCCATTACTCATCGTAGCCAAGCGTATTGCTCGTAAATATAGATTGATTTGTTTTGATGAATTTCATGTGTCGGATATTGCCGATGCGATGATTCTGTATAACTTGCTACAAGCATTATTTGATCTTGGCGTATCGTTTGTGATGACATCGAATTACGAGCCAGATACCTTGTATCCAGATGGTTTGCATCGTGATCGTATCTTGCCTGCCATCGCATTATTAAAAGATAAACTCGATGTTTTAAATGTTGATGCGGGTGTGGATTATCGACAGCAGGTAATGCAAGAAGTCGATATTTATCATCACCCTTTAGGTGAGCAAGCCGATGCTGCACTTAAAACAGCTTTCACTAGAATAGCGGATAGATCAGAAGATGAATTGCAGTTAAAACTAGGTTCGCGTAGCGTGAAATGTTTGCGCCGTGCCGGTGGCGTAGTCTGGTTTAATTTCGCCAGTTTATGTGGCGGTGCAAGATCACAAAACGATTACCTAGAAATAGCCCAGCGTTTTCATACCGTTATACTTTCTGATATTCCTCAGATGAGCTCGGCCATGGCATCCGAGGCTAGGCGTTTTACCTGGCTTATCGATATACTCTATGACCATAGGGTGAAATGTCTCATGTCCGCAGCGGTGGAGCCAGAATTGCTGTATTTGGAAGGGACCTTGTCGAATGAGTTTCATCGTACCGTATCCCGCATTATTGAAATGCAGTCGCGTGAATATAAAGAGAGCGCTCGGCGTCAAGCCGCAGAGGCGATTGCTTAGTTAAGTGAGAATGTAAGAGAGTGCAATGAAAAAACAGTTTAGTCGATTCCTATTTGGCTTCATGCTTATGATGCTCATGTCATCTGGTTTTGCAGAGAACATGGCGATCTTAGAGCGCTATCCTTCTGGATCTATACAAACGGTAGAACGAGCAAATCAAGCTATCGATGATGTGCAACGTGAAAGAGACTTACTTCAAGAATCTTTTTTAGATAAAAAAGATGATTGTTTGCAGCGGTTTTTTGTTTCTTCGTGTTTGAACAAAGCGAAGGAAGCTAAGCGTCAAGCAAAAAAACAACTGCGTACTGTTGAAGTCGAAGCGAATGCTTTTTTACGTAAAGAGAAAGCAGCAGAACGTGATCGCGGTGTAGCAGAGCGTCAGCGACAAGCAGAGCAAGCACAAGGTAAGAAAATCATACGCTTGCCAGATGCATCAGAAGATAATCAGCCTAGTTTATTGGAAAAATAGATGTGATGAAAGATCCTGATCAAGTTCGAGAACAGCTTGCGACGTTAGAAACCGAGCATAGAGATCTTGATCTCGCGATTGATCTTTTAATGCAAGTGGGACGTGTGGATGACTTGCAGTTGCGACGGTTTAAAAAACGCAAACTACAAATAAAAGACCAGATCATTCATTTAAAAATGCAGTTAGTGCCTGATATTCCCGCCTAACAGAGGCTAGCGATAATAAATCCCATCACGCGGTAAAATGTGAACCTCGGCGTAACCTAATCGCCTTTGTTGTTAATCATGAGTGCCTTCCATTTTGACTGATCAAGTAGCAGCTGCCGAAGACGGCGGTATCCACAGTGAAGAAATCGATGCCATTTTTTCTGAGGATGGCAAACTCGCTGCTGCAGTCGCTAATTTTCGTCCCCGACAATCCCAAACTGATATGGCACGTGCTATTGCTAAAGCAATTGCCGAGCCTTCGACTTTATTAGCTGAAGCAGGTACGGGTACGGGGAAAACATTTGCTTATCTGGTACCTGCCTTGCTGTGGGGTGGCAAGGTAATCATCTCTACGGGTACAAAAAACTTACAAGATCAACTTTTTTTGCGCGACATCCCTGTCGTGCGCAAAGCCTTGAATGCACCAGTGACGGTAGCGTTATTAAAAGGGCGTGCAAATTATCTTTGTCATTTTCATCTGGATCGCACCTTGCAGAATGGCAGACTGACTGCTCGTGAAGATGTTGGTTATTTGCGTGATATCTCACGCTTTATGAAAACCACAACCACTGGTGATAAAGCAGAATTAGCAAAGATTCCAGAAAATGCATTGATTTGGAATTTAGTGACTTCCACACGTGATAACTGCTTGGGTGCTGAGTGTGCAAGTTACCAAGATTGTTTTGTGATGAAAGCACGCAAAGAAGCACAGCAGGCAGATGTCGTCGTCGTGAATCATCATTTATTTTTTGCTGATGTAGCGTTAAAAGATACTGGCGTAGCGGAGTTACTGCCGACAGCGAATACCGTCATCTTTGATGAAGCGCATCAATTACCCGATACAGCAACATTATTTTTTGGTGAATCTATCTCCACTTCACAAGTGCTGGAATTGTGTCGTGATGTATTAGCTGAAGGCTTAACGCATGCACGTGATGGTGCTGATTGGGGCAAGGTTGTCACAGGGGTGGAAAAAGCGGCGCGGGATTTGCGACTGACCTTTCCTGTGGAAGTCACGCGTTTAGCTGTGAATCAGTTAGCAGCGAGTAGTGATTTTTTTCCAGCTTTGGCACATTTACGCGCCATGCTGCAGCAAATGATTACAACTCTGGGATCGCAAGCGGAACGCGCAGAAACCATAGAACAATGCAGAGTGCGTGCAGTGGAAATAGAAAATCAGTATGCAAGCTGGAGTACAGCAGCGAGTCAAACTACAAAATCGGATGATGATGCAGAGTCTGCAAATGTATTGTGGATAGAAGCATTTTCATCTTCGCT
>CANGLD010000220.1 GCA_947454475.1 Oxalobacteraceae bacterium | reverse complement strand
CCTATAGGCGCAGAAATATCAGCAGTGTTAACGTTTATCGCTTTTGAAGCAGCATTTTTTTGTGAAATAGTCAGATCAGGTATACAGTCAATTCCACGAGGTCAAAGCGCTGCTGCATTAGCCTTAGGTTTGTCACAAACACAAACTCTACGTTGGATAATTTTGCCGCAAGCTGTGCGTAATATGACGCCTATATTACTCACACAAGTCATCATCTTATTTCAAGATACTTCTCTGGTTTATGCCATAGGTGCGTATGACATGCTCAAAGGTTTTGAAATAGCGGGTAAAAACACAGGACGGCCGGTGGAGGCTTATTTAGCAGCAGCGCTCGTATATTTTCTCATTTGTTTTAGCTTGTCACAGTTAGTTAGACATTTACAGCAACGGTTACATTTAAAAAAATAAAGCTATGCATGAACTTGACATGATTCGTCTCAGTAAAGTCAATAAATCCTACGGCGCATTTTCTGTGCTGACAGATTGCTCTTTAACTGTAAAAAAAGGTGAGGTGGTTGTAATTTGTGGGCCTTCTGGTTCTGGCAAATCCACGCTCATTAAAACCATGAATGCCTTAGAGCCTGTGGATAGTGGTGAAATTATTGTGAATGATGTGGTTGTGCATGACAAGTCGACGAATTTATCTGCACTACGATCACGCGTAGGTATGGTGTTTCAGCATTTTGAATTATTTCCACATTTGAATGTGATGGATAATTTGCGCTTAGCGCAGATACAAGTATTAGGCCGTGATCAGAACGAAGCAACAGAACGTGCTCTTGCTTTGCTCGTAAGAGTAGGTTTGCAAGAGCATGCGCATAAATTTCCAGCGCAACTCTCTGGTGGACAACAACAGCGCGTGGCCATTGCACGTGCATTAGCTATGGATCCGGTTGTGATGTTATTTGATGAACCTACTTCTGCGCTTGATCCTGAGATGGTAGGAGAAGTGCTGGATGTGATGGTGCAGTTAGCACAAGAAGGGATGACGATGATGTGTGTGACCCATGAAATGGGATTCGCAAGGCGAGTTGCGAATCGAGTTATTTTCATGGACGGCGGCCGCATACTGGAAGATTGCAGCAGCGCCGATTTTTTTGGTGATGTTACTCAACGCACACCACGCGCTCAGGAATTTTTATCGAAAGTCTTAGCGCATTAAATTTCTATCTTCGTTCCAAGCTCCACAACACGATTTGCAGGAATTTTAAAAAAGTCAGAAGGCTTGGCTGCGTTTTGCATCATCCATCCAAACAAGCGTTCACGCCAGATAGCCATACCGGGTAACTTACTAGGCACTATCGTATCGCGTGCTAAGAAGAAAGAGGTGTCGTTTAAGTCGAGTTTAAGGCCTTGTTCTTTTTCCATCAGCGCCAGCACATTATTCATATCAGGCGTTTCTTTAAAGCCGTGTACAGCGCGCACTATATAAATATTTCCGCCCATGTCGTTGATCGTTAATCTATCTTCATCACGTACATAAGGTACATCCCAAATCGATAATTTTAAAAATATCACGCGTTGATGCAGTACGCGATTGTGTTTGAGATTATGTAATAAAGCGACTGGTGTGAAATCGATATGGGCAGTCAGAAAAACAGCCGTACCCTCTACACGATGAGGTGGATGCGCTAGTAATGCAGTAATAAAATCGGGTAGACGAATTGAATCATTGACTACACGTTCTCTGAGTAATTTTCTACCTTTATGCCACGTGGTGAGCATAAGAAAACAAGCGGCACCCAACATCAAAGGATACCAACCGCCATCTTTTACTTTGATTAGATTTGCGGTCCAGAATGAAAAGTCGACCACAAAAAACATGATGATCAGTAAAGCGACATAGAGTGGTTTGATATTCCATTCTTTTGCCATCACGATGCCTAGTAAAGTGGTGGTGATCAGCATAGTGGTAGTCACTGAGATGCCGTAAGCAGCTGCTAAATTACCTGATTCACGAAATTGAATCACTGTGAAAATCACTAAAGCCAGTAAGACCCAATTCACCATGGGCATGTAGATCTGTCCACGTTCAGTATCAGAGGTATGCAATATCACCATGCGTGGCATAAAGCCCAACAAGATAGCTTGATTAGCAAGCGAAAATGCACCAGAGATGACGGCTTGTGAAGCAATCACAGTTGCTATCGTAGCGAGTATCACCATAGGCCACAGCGACCAAGCAGGTAACATCATGAAGAAAGGATTGCTAATGGCATCAGGATTAGACATCAGCAATGCGCCTTGACCAAAATAATTAATGAGCAAAGCAGGCAAAGTCACTAATAACCAAGCTAGGCGTACTGGCTTACTACCGAAGTGGCCCATATCTAAATACAAAGCTTCGACACCAGTCACCACTAATACGACTGAACCCATCACTATGTAGGCTTGTAAGGTGTGCTCACGTATGAAATCAACTGCATACATGGGTGAAACTGCCCAAAGAATAGTGGGGTTATGCCAGACACTTTGTGCGCCAACAATAGCGATAGCAAGAAACCAGATCAGCATAATGGGGCCGAAAAATTTTCCTACTATGGCAGTGCCATAGCTCTGTACTGCAAACAAGGCAATGATGATGATGATAGTGCAGGGGATAACAAAGTGCTTCATGTCAGGTTGAATGACTTCTAAACCTTCAACCGCGGATAACACTGAGATTGCTGGCGTAATGACGGACTCACCCAGTAGCATGCAAGCGCCAAGTGCACCTAACATCAAGATAAATAAATAATATTGGGGTTTGTCACGAGCAGAGCGTAAAGCTAAAGCCATCAATGACAGCACGCCACCTTCACCATTGTTGTCGGCGCGTAGAACAAAGATCACATATTTCACCGTCACGACCATGATCAATGCCCAAAAGATCATAGAGATAATGCCGAATACTGCGGCGTTGGTGAAAGGAATACCATGTTCTGGACTAAAGCATTCTTTTAATGCATACAGCGGCGATGTGCCGATATCACCAAAAACCACACCGATAGCGGCGAGCACTAAGACGGATAAGCGATCGTGATGCGTTTGACCACTGCCATCAATATTGACAGGTCGCATGACTGAAGACTGTGAAAATTCTGGATTACTTATCGACACGT
>CANGLD010000219.1 GCA_947454475.1 Oxalobacteraceae bacterium | reverse complement strand
GAGTATCAACACTTTGCTTTTAGGTTTTACATTTTTAAAATACCAAGCAACCTGACATGCGCGTTCATAGGGGCCAGGTGGGCAACGATAAGGTGCTTCAGGAATCGTGATGGCATATACACCGCCATCGGGCATCGCTTCAAGTTGGCGACGCAGTGCAACTGTTTCAGGGCCAGCTTTCCATGACTGCAAAATTTTTCCTGCTGCTTGTGCTTCAGCTAAACCTTCTATGCTATTGAAATCAAGTTCAACACCGGGAGATACCACTAACTTGTCATACGAGAGTGAACTACCTCCTGCTAACTTCACTGTGCGTGCATTACTGTCAATCGCAGTAACGGTATCTTGCACGATGCGTATGCCATGATTTTTTGTCAGTGTTGAATAAGGCCGTGAAATATCGGCGATTTGTCGGCTACCACCAATGACGAGATTGGAAATAGGACAAGAGATAAATTCTTTGTTAGGTTCAACGATGGTGACATCTATTTTTCCTTCTGAAAGCAGGCGTATATATTTCGCTGCAGTCGCACCACCATAACCACCACCTATCACCACAACTTTTGCGCCACGCATGGCCAGCGCAGGAAGTGCACTGATGGATAATCCTAGCGCTGCACTAGCTTGTAAAAATGTTCTACGATCCATAGCGCGCTCCTAGCGTGACTGCGCAGCGAAATAGGCTGCGAGGTCTTTAATTTGTTGATCGGTATAGCCCTTAGCAAGTTGATGCATGATGGTGGCTTTTCGTGCACCTGATTTAAAAGCCTGCATTTGTTCAATGATGTAGTCGCTTTTCATGCCAGCTAAGGAAGGCAGAGCGCCATCTTTAATACTTTTACCGTAGGTGCCGTGGCAGTTGGCACAGGTGACTGCCATTCCCGTTGTCGCTAATTCTTGCTGGCTAGCGGCAAAACTTGAGGCGCTAAAGAACAAACAAGCAATAAAGAGCGGACTAAAGCGTGAAGTGCATATTGAATTGAATGAGTTAGTCTGCATAAGAATATCCATCATGATGTATCGAAGGTGAAAGCATGTGACTGGAGTGTAGTGGTCAGTTGGTGTGCCACTTTTCGAGACGATTGTACTCGACATTTTTTGCGCTGTTATACTTTGCTTAGACGATTAATGAACTTACTTATGCAAAATTGGAGTAGTTGAAGATGAAAAAATTCTTATTAGTTGCAGCTCTAGTGGGCTTGTCTTCTGCCGCTTATGCAGATTGGACGAAAGTGGATTACAGCGCTAGTGATATGAGTTTGTATATAGACAATGAATCCCGTGTCGATAGTGGACATGGCACGATGGTGATGTGGCATCTTACTGATTATGCAGCTAGCCAAAGCTTGGGTGATAAAAAATTCCGCTCCATGAAGGGCAAGGATGAATACGACTGCGGCAAAGATGTGAGCCGTGAGCTTTTACATTTTTGGCATCCTGATGCAATGGGTAATAGCCAGATGGTGCATGCAGCTTATGTTCCTACTGCTTGGATGAAGCCCGAGGCTGGAAGTTTGCAGCGTGCCCTCATGCAAATCGCATGTAAAAAATAAGTAGCGACATCGTGTCAGATTCTCGTTCTTTTGGTCGACTACTGCCTGCGCCAGAAAATTTTATTTCTGATGCATTGATTGCAGAAATTAATGCGGGTGGCTTGAATGATACTCGGCGTGATTTTTTACGTCGTAGTTTTGCTGCTGCTGCAGGCGTGCTTGCAACTAGTGGTTTAGCAGCTGGTCATGCAAACGCTGCGGCTGATCATCCAGGGATGGATGGTGATCCTGCCATCTTAAATTTACCTAAACATAGTACCTCGCTAGGCAATCCTGTTGCGCATACGCCGTATGGTTTGCCTTCACGTCATGAGGCCAATCTACAAAGACGTGAATCACCTGGTCTGACTAAAAAACGTGAGAGTGGTGTGGCCTTTACGCCGCTACAGGGATTGTTTGGCATCATCACGCCTAGTGGCTTGCACTTTGAACGACATCACGCTGGTTGGCATGATATTGATCCTGCTAGTCACAGACTGATGATTAATGGTTTAGTGGCTAACGCTAAGGTTTATACCGTTGGTGATTTAATGCGATTGCCTTCTGTATCACGCATGCATTTTATAGAGTGTGGTGCTAACACCGCGATGGATTGGGGTGGTCCTGCTGTACCTTCCGTGCAGTACACACATGGCATGTTGTCGTGCAGTGAATTCACAGGTGTGCCTCTTTCACTCTTATTAGAAGATTGCGGCATCGATAAGAGTAAAGCGAAATTTATTCTGGCTGAAGGTGCAGATGGTGCGAGTTTAACGCGCACTATTCCTATCGAAAGAGCGCTCGATGATGTGTTAGTGGCATGGGGCATGAATGGTGAAATGCTACGTCCTGAAAATGGCTATCCTTTACGTCTCGTAGTGCCTGGTGCGCAAGGTGTCTCATGGGTGAAATGGCTAAGACGTATTGAGGTGGGTGATGCCCCCTATGCTACACGTGAAGAATCAACACAATATATTGATCTCATGCCCGATGGATCAGTTAGACAATACACGCTCATACAAGAATGTAAATCGGTCATCACGACGCCATCAGGTGGACAGCTCTTGATGGATAAAGGTTTTTATAACATCACAGGTCTTGCTTGGTCGGGGCGTGGAAAAATCACGCGAGTTGATGTGTCAGTGGACGGTGGGCGTAATTGGAAAACAGCGCGATTAGAATCGCCTGTACTCACAAAATGTTTGACACGTTTTAATATTGATTGGCAGTGGGATGGCAAGCCAGCCATTTTGCAATCGCGTGCTATCGATGAAACGGGCTATGTTCAACCTCGTATGCAAGAACTACGTGCTGTACGTGGTACGCGTTCTGTGTATCACAACAACGCAATTCAGTCGTGGCGAGTGGAATCGTCAGGTGAGGTATTTAATGTACAAATATCTTAATTATCTTGTCTGCTTATCGCTAGTGTGTGCGATGCCATCCTTAGTGAGTGCAGAAGGATTCACTAACGTAGGGCGTAAAGCAAGCTTGGCTGAAATCGCTGCATGGGATAGTGATGTGCGTGCTGATTTTAAAGGCTTACCTAAAGGCGCAGGCAGTGTGAGCCAAGG
>CANGLD010000218.1 GCA_947454475.1 Oxalobacteraceae bacterium | reverse complement strand
CTTTCTTGCCTTTAATCGCGTTGTATACGGTATCGCCTGATTTCACGACGCCCGAGTAAACACGGAAGAAGATCAACTGACCAACAAACGGGTCAGTCATAATTTTGAATGCAAGCGCAGAAAATTTTTCGTTATCTTCTGCTTTGCGCGTGATGGGCTCTTCATTTTCATCGCTGCCGGTAACAGGTGGAATATCTGTTGGTGCTGGCAGATATTCAATCACACCATCCAACATTGCCTGTACGCCTTTATTTTTAAATGCAGTTCCACACATCATAGGCACGATTTCACTTGCGATCGTACGCTGACGAATTGCATTCTTGATTTCTTGTTCGCTGAGGTCGCCCTCTTCGAGATACTTATTCATCAATTCTTCACTGGCTTCAGCAGCTGCCTCAACCATTTTTTCGCGCCACTCTTTAGCAACAGCCATCAGATTTTCTGGAATATCGCGGTAATCAAATTTCATACCCTGCGAAGCATCATCCCAGTAGATAGCTTTCATCTTTACCAAATCCACTACGCCTTCGAAATTATCTTCGGCACCGATAGGCACTTGCATAGGAATAGGATTAGCTTTTAAGCGTGAACGCATTTGTTCATACACTTTGAAAAAGTTGGCACCAGTTCGGTCCATCTTGTTTACAAATGCTAAACGTGGAACTTTGTATTTGTTAGCTTGACGCCATACTGTTTCTGACTGAGGCTGTACACCACCCACAGCGCAATACACCATACAAGCGCCATCTAGAACGCGCATAGAACGTTCAACTTCAATCGTGAAGTCTACGTGACCTGGGGTATCAATAATGTTGATGTGATGCTCAGGGAAGTTATTCGCCATACCCTTCCAGAAGCAGGTAGTAGCAGCGGAAGTAATCGTGATACCACGCTCTTGCTCTTGCTCCATCCAGTCCATGGTAGCGGCGCCATCATGCACTTCACCAATCTTATGATTGATACCTGTGTAGTACAGAATACGCTCAGTGGTAGTTGTCTTGCCGGCGTCGATGTGTGCCGAGATACCGATGTTGCGATATCGCTCAATGGGAGTCTTGCGAGCCATAATTAATCCTAAGCTTTATAAATGAACGAAACCGAGTACCCCTGAAATGAACAGAGCACTCGGCTTTGATTAAATCTAGAAGCCCACAACTGTGAGCTTACCAATTATCAGAAGCGGAAGTGCGAGAAGGCTTTATTCGCTTCTGCCATACGATGAACTTCATCGCGTTTTTTCATTGCACCGCCACGACCTTCTGCTGCTTCCAGTAACTCACCAGCCAAACGTTGTGGCATGGATTTTTCGCTACGCTTGTTCGCTGCTTCACGCAACCAACGCATAGACAAAGCCATACGACGTACTGGACGAACTTCTACTGGAACTTGATAGTTTGCACCACCAACACGACGGGACTTAACCTCGACCAGTGGTTTGCAATTGCCTACAGCTGCTGCAAATACTTCGAGTGGATCTTTTCCGCTTTTGGTTTGAATATGTTCGAATGCACCGTAGATGATATTTTCGGCGACCGATTTTTTACCGGACAACATCAATACGTTAACAAACTTAGCGACATCAACATTCCCGAATTTTGGATCCGGCAGAATATCGCGTTTGGGGACTTCACGACGACGTGGCATTGCATTTCCTTTCAATCTTCAGTTGGCAGACACCGACCCTTCGGAGCTGCCTGGGCATTCATCATAAATACCCACTTACTCGACCCATTCCGGCCGACTCAACTACGGCTTAGCCGCAGCAATTCTTTACTTGCCTGCGCCTGCTTTAGCGCGCTTAGCTCCGTATTTCGAACGAGCTTGCTTACGATCTTTTACACCTTGCGTATCGAGTGAACCACGCACCATGTGATAACGCACACCTGGTAAGTCTTTCACACGACCACCACGCAACAGCACAACACTATGCTCTTGCAAGTTGTGGCCTTCGCCGCCTATGTAAGAAATCACTTCAAAGCCATTCGTCAAACGAACTTTTGCAACTTTACGCAAAGCTGAGTTAGGCTTTTTAGGAGTGGTGGTGTAAACACGGGTGCAAACACCACGTTTTTGCGGGCTGTTTTGCAACGCCGGCGATTTGCTTTTCGCACGCAAAGTTTTGCGTGGTTTGCGAATCAGTTGATTGATGGTTGGCATCGGTCTAAATTCAACAAAATTAGTACATTGATAAATAACCCCGAAGCGTATTCGGGAGCGAAAATCTTTTTTGGGAGCCATTTACATGGCAAACGAACTAAACAGACGGAATAAGCGTCGCAGGGACTAACTGACCAAAGAGCGCTTAAGCCCGGGAGAGCTTAAATTCGAGAACTCGCGAGTATATATGACCACTACTCCACAGTCAACATACAAGCATGCTGCATAGGATTAATTTCACCATAAAGAAAAGCCCCGAAGTAAACCTCGGGGCTTTTGCTTTATTGACAAGATTAAGCTTCGTCCGCAGGATTTCCTGTTGCTTCGGTCGCTTCGGTTTCTTGCAGTGCACGCGCAGCTTCTGCTTGCAACATCGCTGTACGCTCTTCTGCTTCCCATTTCTCTTTTTCCTTGCGTGCACGGTGATAAGCCAAGCCCGTACCTGCAGGAATCAGACGACCCACAATCACGTTTTCCTTCAAACCGCGCAGGCCATCTTTCTTGCCCATGATCGCAGCTTCGGTCAACACGCGCGTCGTTTCTTGGAACGATGCTGCCGAGATGAAGGAGTCGGTAGAGAGTGATGCTTTGGTAATACCTAATAAAACATTCTCGTAAGTTGCAGGCAACTTGTTATTTGCATGCATCAAATCGTTTTCATCCAACAACTCAGAACGCTCTACTTGTTCACCTGGGATGTAGTCAGTTCCACCTGCATCCACAACTTGAACACGACGCAACATTTGACGAACAATAACTTCAATGTGTTTGTCATTAATCTTCACGCCTTGTAAACGATACACGTCCTGTACTTCATCGACAATGTAACGAGCCAGCGCTTCGATACCCAACAAACGCAAGATGTCTTGTGGATCAGCTGGACCATCGACAATCATCTCACCCTTGTTCACCACTTGACCGTCATGCACTAAGACTTGTTTGTCTTTGGTAATCAGGAACTCATGCTTGTT
>CANGLD010000217.1 GCA_947454475.1 Oxalobacteraceae bacterium | reverse complement strand
TGCACCACTTCCACATTTTGATCAAGTGCAGCATGCCGTTCCTATGCTGTCGATTAATAATGGTTTTTCAGAAGAAGATATTCTTGCTTTTGATAAGCGCTTGCGTGAAGGTTTAAAAAATGATGCGCATATTTACTATGCTTGTGAATTAAAGTTTGATGGCTTAGCAATTAATCTGCGTTATATCAATGGTGTATTAACACAAGCAGCGACACGTGGAGATGGCAGCACAGGTGAAGATGTCACTGTGAACATACGCACCATACGCTCCTTGCCACTTAAATTACGCACGGATCATCCTCCTGCATTGCTCGATGTGCGTGGCGAAGTACTGATGTTTAAATCAGACTTTGCAAAACTCAATCAACGTCAGCGTGATGCAGCTCAAAAAGAATTTGCTAATCCACGTAATGCAGCAGCAGGTAGTTTGCGGCAATTAGATTCAAAGATTACAGCTCAGCGCCAGCTACGATTTTTTGCTTATGGCATAGGGCAATGTGAGGGTGCTGGCATTCCCGCCTCACATGCTGCACTGTTAGATTGGTATCAACAACTCGGTATTCCTGTGTGTGAAGAACGTGCAATTAAAGTCGGTGCGACAGGCTTACTTGAATTCTTTGCTGATATAGCATCTAAACGCGCTCACTTGCCGTATGAGATAGATGGTGTCATCTATAAAGTGAATCAACTCCAGCAGCAACAGCAATTAGGTTTTGTGTCACGTGCTCCACGCTTTGCATTAGCGCATAAATTTCCAGCAGAAGAAGCCATTACCTTAGTGCAGGATATTGATGTGCAAGTGGGTCGTACAGGTGCCATCACACCGGTTGCACGTTTAGCTCCCGTATCAGTAGGGGGCGTGACGGTAACGAATGCTACTTTGCATAATGAAGATGAAGTAAAACGTAAAGATATACGCATTGGTGACACAGTGATTGTGCGTCGTGCAGGTGATGTCATCCCAGAAGTGGTAGCGAATGTGCCTGAACGTCGACCTGCAACAGCTAGAAAATTTGTTATGCCTGTCGCTTGTCCAGTTTGTGGATCAAGCATAGTGCGTGCTGAAGATGAAGCAGTCGCACGTTGCTCTGGTGGTTGGATAAAATGTGCTGCCCAGCGCAAGGGTGGCTTACTACATTTTGTTTCAAGACGTGCGATGGATATAGAAGGTTTGGGCGAGCAGTTGGTAGAGCAATTAGTTGATAAAGAAATTGTCATCACGCCAGCAGATTTTTATCATGTAGAAGTCACTGTGCTTGCTGCATTAGATCGCATGGCGAAAAAATCTGCGCAAAATGTGATCGACGCTTTAGAAAAATCGAAATCAACTACCTTAGCGCGTTTTATTTATGCATTAGGTATACGCCATGTAGGTGAATCGACTGCCAAAGAGTTAGCACGGCATTTTGGAAATCTCGATGCATTAATGGCAGCGAATGAAGAACAGATATTAGCTGTCAATGACATCGGTCCTGTTGTGGCGACTATGCTCTTGCAGTTTTTTGCTGATCCAATTAATCGTGAATTGATTGCGCAATTGCGTACAGCCGGTGTGCATTGGCAAGATGTGGAAGTCGTGCAGCAATCACTCAGCTTAACGGGAATGACGTTTGTGATTACTGGAACACTGCCAAATTTAAAACGCGATGAAGCTGCGCAGATGATAGAAGCTGCGGGTGGCAAAGTGGCTGGTTCGGTGTCGAAAAAAACAAGCTATGTGGTAGCGGGTGAAGAAGCAGGCAGTAAATTAGAAAAAGCACAAGAACTAGGTGTGCCGATATTAGATGAAGCGGGATTGTTGACATTACTGGAGCAGCAAGTATGAAAAAAATTCGTAAAGCAGTCTTTCCTGTAGCAGGTTTAGGTAGTCGATTTCTACCTGCAACCAAAGCACAGCCTAAAGAAATGCTACCGATTGTTGATAAACCACTGATTCAATATGCAGTTGAAGAAGCTGTAGAGGCAGGCATTACTGAAATGATTTTTATCACAGGACGCAATAAGCGCGCGATCGAAGATCATTTTGATAAAGCCTATGAATTAGAAGCAGAACTCGAAGCAGCGGGTAAAGAAAAATTACTCAGCATGGTGCGTGAGGTCATCCCTAAACATATACATTGCATGTTTATACGTCAGTCAGAAGCCTTAGGCTTAGGTCATGCGGTGTTATGTGCACGACCTATCGTTGGTGATGATCCCTTTGCTGTATTGTTAGCTGACGATTTCATGCAAGGTGCAGCAGGTGGTATCGGTGTCATGGCGCAAATGACAGCGCAGTATGAAAAACATCAAGCTTCCTTGTTAGCTGTGCAAGATGTGCCGCTAGAACAAACTAAACAATACGGTATCGTGAGCGCGCAGCCTTTTGCTGAACGATGTGAAAAAGTGAATGCTATTGTAGAAAAACCGAGTCCTGATAAAGCACCTTCTACACTGGCTGTTGTGGGACGCTATGTACTCAGTCCCCATATTTTTTCTTACCTAGAAAAAATCGGCAAAGGTGCAGGAGGGGAGATTCAACTTACAGATGGTATTGCTGCATTAATGAAAGATGAAACGGTATTGGCCTATCGTTATGACGGTCGTCGTTTTGATTGTGGATCTAAGTTAGGCTATCTACAGGCTTCGGTAGAAATCGGTTTACAACATCCTGAAACAGGGTCTGCATTTTCACAGTGGTTACAAGAACAGCGACACGCGAGGTAAGTATGGCAGTGAGAGAAATTTTAAAGATGGGAGATCCTCGTCTTTTACGTAAATCTGAACCTGTGAAGCATTTTGGTACACGCGAACTCGATGAGTTGATTGCTGATATGTTCGACACTATGCATAACGCTAATGGTGCTGGCCTTGCTGCACCACAGATAGGTGTGAATTTGCAAATCGTGATTTTTGGATTTAAAAAAACGCAGCGTTATCCGGATGCGCCACCTGTGCCAGAAACTGTTTTACTGAATCCCGTCTTAACGGTGCTCTCTGATGTGATGGAAGAAGATTGGGAAGGATGTTTGTCCGTGCCAGGATTACGTGGTGTGGTGTCGCGGCATGCGCAATTACGTTATCAGGGATTGGATCAGTTTGGTCATGCTATTGATAGAGAAGTGGATGGATTTCATGCGCGCGTTGTGCAGCATGAATGCGATCACTTGAATGGTGTGCTTTATCCTAT
>CANGLD010000216.1 GCA_947454475.1 Oxalobacteraceae bacterium | reverse complement strand
GGCAAGCGCGGTGGCGCATGGATGGATGATGCGCGTGGTCGCAAAGGTAATGGTACAGAAATACAAACACCTGTCGCTTATCTAACCTGTAATTTCACAGAGCCTGCTGTAACCAATGGCGTAAAAAAACCGGCTTATTTTACGCATGATGAAGTCATCACACTATTCCATGAATTTGGACATGGCCTGCATCATATGCTGACAGCAGTAGATGAACTTGGTGTATCGGGTATCGCTGGCGTGGAATGGGATGCTGTTGAATTGCCTTCGCAATTTATGGAAAATTTTTGTTGGGAATGGGATGTGTTGCAGCACATGACGCAACATGCAGAAACAGGTGAACCATTACCACGCAGTCTGTATGACAAAATGATCGCTGCAAAAAATTTCCAATCAGGCTTACAAATGCTGCGTCAGGTCGAGTTCTCTTTATTTGATATGCATGTGCATTTTGATTTCAACCCAAATGGCAAGCAATCTGTCTCTGAGCTATTAGCTGAAGTCAGACATCGTGTTGCCGTCATTATTCCTCCAGCGTTTAATCGTTTTCAGCATTCTTTCTCACATATCTTTGCTGGCGGTTATGCTGCAGGCTATTACAGTTATAAATGGGCTGAGGTATTGTCTGCCGATGCATATGGCGCTTTTGAAGAAGCGCAAGGTGATCCTAACCGTCTAGCAGAGACAGGACTTGCATTTCATCGCGAGATACTCTCGGTAGGTGGCTCTCGTCCTGCTATGGCATCTTTCACTGCTTTCCGTGGTCGTGAGCCTAGCATTGATGCCTTGCTTCGCCATAATGGCATGATGCAAACATCATGACCCGTGTTGATTTTCATAGCAAAGTACCAGACAAGCTTGCGTATGCCTGCAGGCTGATAAGAAAAGCGCGCGCTAGTCAAATGCAAGTGGTGGTGTTTTTAGAAGATCAAGATCAGCTTGCTCAATTCGATGACATGCTCTGGTCTTTTTCAGAACAAGATTTTTTACCGCATGTAAGGGCAACGGATGCTCTCGCCTCACAAACACCAATTATCTTGACTGATAATGCAGAAGCCGACTTACCGCATCATCAAATCTTGATTAACCTTTCTTCTAAAATACCTGAGCATTTTGCGCGCTTTACCAGATTGTTTGAAATTGTCTCTACTGAAGAAAATGACTTAGCTCAAGGTCGAGATCGCTATCGTCTGTATCAACAACGCGGTTACCCACTGACCAATTTTATGGCAGATAAATCATGACCAACAACTCTAATGATGCTGACATTCCTCTGTTAACCGATATCGTGACTGATATTCCAAATCCAACACCAAGTGGATTAGTCATGACGGAACAGGCTCAAAAAGAATTAGCTGAAACATTGTGTGCGCAACTTTCTTCACAAATTCCCAATTTAATAGCAACTGCGGTACAAGAACATTTGCCGCAACTCATAGGCCAGCGATTAGAAAGTGCGACGACTACAGCATTGGGCAATGTCTTACCTGAAGTGACTGCAACCGTTACCAAGGAACTCACTTCACAATTAATGTCAGAACTCAGCCTTAGACTTAGTCAAAATCTTGAAGCGGAAGTGAAATCAGCTGTTGCAGATCAGATCGCCAAACATCAATCTTGATACAACTGTAGCGTGATCGCCCTTCATTTAAATAAATCATCATCATCCCCAAAGAATCAATTTCACGACGTCACTATGACTGCAAAACCATTCGCAGACTTTTTACAATCTCTGTTTCGCTGTCAGCCTCTATGCTGATTAGTATTTATTTCTACGGAGAGCAGTCATGAAAGTCATAGTTCTTGGTGCAGGCATAGTGGGAACAGCATCAGCATGGTTCTTAAACAAAGCAGGCCATGAAGTTACCGTCATCGATCGTCAATCTGCCGTTGCACAAGAAACTAGTTTTGCGAATGGCTGTCAGATTTCAGTGTCCCATGCAGAACCTTGGGCTAATCCATCAGCTCCACTAAAAATATTGAAATGGCTAGGAAAAGAAGATGCACCCCTGTTGTATCGCTTTCGTCCTGAGTGGCTGCAATGGCGTTGGGGCTTAGAATTTCTTAAACAATGCACGCCAACTCACACTGCCAATAACATTCGTCAAATTATTGCGATTGCTGAATATAGTCGTTTAGTTTTGCAATCCGTAAGAGAAGAAACACACATTTCTTATGACGCATTAACCAAAGGAATTTTGCATTTCTATACGGATGAAAAAGAATTCCAACAATCTTTATCTTCCGCACAATTGATGCGTGAGTTAGGCTGTCCACGTAACACTATCTCCACAGCTGAAGTGATACATATAGAACCAGCCTTACAATCTATGCGAGAAAAAATTGTAGGCGGAGATTACACAGCGACAGATGAATCTGGCGACGTACATAAATTCACACAAGGCTTAGCAGCACAGGCAACACATGCTGGTGTTAATTTTAAATTTAATACGCTGATTACAAAATTAATTAAAGAAGGCACAGGCAATAGTGCTCGTATTACTGGCGTAGAAATTATTGATGCTGCAGGCAATCATCAAATCCTACATGCAGATGCTTTTGTCATTGCAATGGGTAGTTTTTCTGTTTCATTGGCTAAGCAAGTCGGTATTGATTTACTTATCTATCCTGGCAAAGGTTATTCCGCTACCTATTCTGTACTACATGATAGTCATGCACCTTCTGTATCCTTAACAGATGATGGACATAAATTAGTTATCTCTCGTTTAGGTGACCGACTACGCGTTGCAGGTACTTGTGAATTAAATGGTTATGCTCGTGACTTGAATCCAGCTCGCTGTGATGCCATCACTCGCCGTACCCGAGAATTATTTCCGGATGCTTGTGATTATGAACATCCCGTGTACTGGAGTGGCTTACGTCCCCTAACTCCGTCAAATGTGCCCTATATAGGCAAAACACGTTACAGCAATTTATTTTTAAATACAGGTCATGGCACGTTGGGCTGGACTATGGGGTGTGGCTCAGGCAAAGCAATAGCCGATATAGTCTCTGGACGGCGACCTGAACTAGATTTTGCTTTCACTGATCACCGTTTTTGACAGAATCTGCTGAATAACTGCATAAATCATTTGCGACTGACTACCTGTTTATTGTAACGTCTTGCATGATCGAAAATTCGCCAAGTAGTGCGTGCGTGTTTAATGCCGTT
>CANGLD010000215.1 GCA_947454475.1 Oxalobacteraceae bacterium | reverse complement strand
GGAGACTTAGGCACTAACGCACCGAGCACTTCCCACAATGGCGTCATGTGATCTTTTGCGATGCGATCGTAATACGCTTGCTTTGCATTGTTTGATTTTTCTTGCATGCTGACTCCTTATTAGGTTCCGCTGGCATAAAACGCATCGGCATAGACTTGTTCTGCTTGTATGCCACGCTGTTTGACGAGTACTGCAGCTGCTTCCACCATAGGTGGAGCACCACAGATATAAGCGCGCCAATCATTAAAATTGGAAATGTCTTGTGCAATGGCGTCAGTAACAAGACCAACGCGATAACCTGAATTCTTTTCATTGTCTGTGGTGACAACGATTTCAAGTTTTAGATTCGGATGATTTTTTTGCAGCGCTTGTAATTCATCAAGGCCATAAATGTCTTGTGGAGAGCGCACACCAAAATATAAGTGGATAGGATTGTGCATACCCGCTGCTATCGCACCACGCACGATTGATAACACTGGTGCAAGACCTGTACCGCCTGCCACACACAACATAGGACCTACATGCTGAGTACGTAGATAAGCTGTGCCCAGAGGACCTGAGACACGTACTGCTTCACCAACTTTTAATTCATGAAAGAGATAACCCGTTACACGACCATCAGGCACATAGCGAATATGAAATTCGAGTTCTTCATCGGTGCATAAGCCTGCCATGGAATAAGGACGGCTACAGTCCTTAGCAAACTCTAATGTGGCGTATTGACCTGGTGAGTAAGACAGCGGTTTATTGGTGCGCAAACGTAATCGTTTGATGTCATGCGTGACATCTTCTATGGTTGTCACTGTCGCTTTGAGTATGCGCGCTGGATGCGTAACGATTTCATCTTGCTCTGGTATTTCAATGGCACAGCTCTCAGTTAGCACACTGGTGCAAGCTAGGATGTAATCGCCTTCTGTGGGATTGGTGATTTTTGCTTCACGTCCTGTTTCAAGTAATTGACCACTCACCACCTTGCAACGACACGTGCCACAACGCCCTGACATACAGCTATAAGAAATCGGCACATCATGGGCGCGCAAAGTCTCAAGCAGATTTGCACCCGCTGTGACAGCCAATACCCGATCCAAGGGATGAACGACTAATTCCATAGTCTCCACGTTTTCTTATAAGAATATGGAGGCGAGTATAGGAATCTGAGTAAAATTAAGATATAGAATTATCTGAATTATATAAATTCATATTTTGAATACTACTCACGTGAACCTTAAAGATATAGACCTTAACTTGTTGATAATATTTCAACAACTTTTACAAGAACGCAGAGTCTCTGCAGTTGCAACGACCTTGGGACTGACGCAGCCCACAGTGAGTAATGCATTGAATCGTTTGCGTAAGCAGTTAAACGATGATTTGTTTATACGTACTTCAAAAGGCATGGAGCCCACTGCCTATGCCATGCAATTAGCCGAACCCATAGGTTATGCCCTCGCCTCTATTCAAGAAACACTGAGTCAACGCACACGCTTTGATGCAACAGAAAGTAAACGTAAATTTATCGCAGCCATTACAGACATCGGTGAGATTTATTTTTTACCGAAATTAATGGAGTTACTGGCAGAGACCGCACCGACTATTTCACTCAACACCATACGTTCTACAGGAAGTCATTTAGCTGATGATATGGAAGCAGGCAGAATTGATTTAGCGATCGGATGGTTACCCCATCTTAAATCCGGTTTTTTTCAGCGCAGGTTATTCGTACAAGATCATGTTTGTATGTTTAGACGTGGACATCGATTAGATAAAATATCAGCACTCACACAAGCAGAGTTTGAAGCAGAAAATCATGTAGTAGTGTCTGCAGCAGGAACAGGACATGCGACTGTTGATGCTTCGATTGAAAAGCTAGGTGTGCATCGCAAAGTGTCACTCACCGTGCCACATTTTGTCGCGGTCGGTCATATCCTATCTAGCACTAACATGATAGCCACTGTACCGGAGCGCTTTGCTCGACATTGTGCAGCACCTTTTAATCTGACTTATGTTGTATTGCCTATGCAATTACCTGAAATCGGCATTAATTTATTTTGGCATTCGCGATTTCATAAAGAAGTTGGCAATCGTTGGTTACGCAATTTAATTTTTGATATGTTTAGTGACTGATAACATGCACGACGACCTAAGCCACATTCGGAATGGCATCCCAGTCGGTTGTATAGCTAGGTGATTTGCTGTCTTGTCGCATCGCCCAACCACCGTTTGCACCCATCGTTAATCCTTGCGTTGAAACACGCAAAGTCGCACGTCCATAGCGGGCATTCACACTATCCAATGCCTGCATCAATGCGTTGTTATGCGTTGCTTTCGGTGTGAGCAAATCTCCCTGCCATTGTTTTAAGGGCGTTATCTCACTCAACATCACGCCCGCTTTTTTATATTCATACTCTGGCTTCCATATTTTCTCTAACAACCAAGCAGCCCAACGATTGATCATCAAACTATCATTAGTAGGTTGTGGCAATGCAATCGATAGAGTGGGGTTATATTGTGGAAGCTCAGGACGAAATCGATTGGTCATTAAAAATACTTGTATGACAGCGGTCTGACTATCTTGTGCGCGTAATTTAGTGCAGGCATTCGCTACAAAAGTAGAAAGTGCATCTTTCAGTACATCCAATTCATTCACCATCTCACCAAACGATCGACTAGCAATGATTTGCTGCTTGGGTGGTGCAATGTCTTCTAAATCTATACACGCAAGACCTTGTAATTCACGCTGCGTTTTTTCCATTACCACACCAAATTCTGCACGCAGTGTTGGTGTATGTGCCTCTCGCAAATCACGTATCGTGGTGATGTCGTATTGAGCAAGTCGCTGCGTAAGCCGTCGCCCTACTCCCCACACTTCCGATACAGGCCATTGCGATAACAATCTACTTTTTTGATCTTCAGATAGATCATTAAAGTTAAACACACCTTTAGAACGCGGATGTTTTTTTGCGACTTGATTCGCTAATTTCGCTAATGTCTTGGTGGGGCCAATGCCGACACACACTGGAATGCCCACCCAAGATTTAATCCTTGCATGTATCGCATAGCTCACGTTTCGTAACTCTGGCATGCCGGTTAAATCGACAAAACACTCATCGATGGAATACACCTCTTGCCTCGGAGAGAAGGTACTCAAGACCGACATCACGCGGTTGGATACATC
>CANGLD010000214.1 GCA_947454475.1 Oxalobacteraceae bacterium | reverse complement strand
TGGGTTGCTTCAGTGGGGCTACGTGCAATTGCATTTGCGATTTGGGGTCTGGTTCCAGTTACCACGCCTTTTCTTTCTACGGTGGGGAATACCTTTTTTATCGCCTCTGCTGCATGTCTAGCGTTATTGTTTCGTTCTTGGAGAAAGCCGGTTGATTTAGGATTAATTAAGGTTGTGGTTATTTTTGTATGCCTGTTCTTTCTTGCATTTGAATTGATAAGGCAGGAAAGTAATAGCTTTATCTATAGAATGAATTTGGTTAGTACCATGAGTTTGTTGATCTCTTCATGGGAATTATTTGAGCTTAAAAAGAAAATTCAAACTGAAAAAAAATATCTGATCAACGTGATATTTTTTGTGACAGTGATACAAGCATTGTTCACACTTGTAACGTTGCTCGCTTCAAATTTATATTCGCCAACGACGATTTCTGATGTGACCCAAAATTCCACGGTATCCATGTTTTTTATTTGGGTAACGCTTTCCTTTCATTTAATTATTTATATGTTTATTGGTAGTTATATGTTTGAAAGTGTAATTACGAATGAAAGGAAAATGACCTTAGAAAAAGAAGAGGCGCAAAATCTTCTGGCAGAGCGCGAGGCTATGATTTCTGCTTTGCTATTAGCGAATAGGGCAACATCTACGGGTGCTTTATCAGCGTCTTTAGCGCATGAGTTAAGTCAACCATTGGCTGCCAGTATGATCAATGTGGGTATTCTTCAAAGAAAATTAGCCCAGAGCGATCAGATTCAGCAGGAAGATGGTGAAATTCTCAATGCTATTATTCGAGATAATCGACGTGCATCAAATATTGTTTTGTCACTTAAAAAGATTTTTAAACAAGAAAATATTGAGTTAGAGGCTATAAGAATCTTAGAAGCACTAGAAAAATTAAAGCCTATTCTTTATCCTCAATTACGCAATAAGAATATTGAGCTTATCTCTAATATTAATTTCAATCCTGTTGTTAAATTAAATATCAATGAATTCCATCAGGTGATTGTGAATATCGCAAATAATGCGATTGAGGCGATGGAGCAGGCTCATGTTAAGAAAAAAATTATCGTTATCAGAACAGAGCAATCAAATAATAAATTGCTGATTGTGATTACAGACAATGGCCCAGGAATTTCTGCTGATAAGTACAAGGATTTATTCGAATTACTGAAAACAACCAAAGAATCTGGTATGGGTCTAGGCTTGTGGTTGTCGCGCCATATTATTGAGCAAAGACATGGTGGTGAAATTTATTTTAATTTAGCCGCTCAATCTGGTGCTGAGTTGGTTATTTCATTACCGATAGTTGAAATGTAGGGTACTCATTCACTGCTAAACAGTTTTACATCAACCACTAAAATTGGGCAGCATGTGTATATTCATTGCTACGACAGTGCGCTTGGCATTATTCGGTGGCACAGAATGCATTAATGAACCTGGAAACATCACTAATAATGCAGGCTTAGGTGTGATGGAGAATCCATCTCCAAAAACGATAGGTGCACATCCTTCTTCTGCTTCTAGATAAATAACGGCTGCTAAATCTGCTGGAAAATGAGCGTGCGGATTCACATGATCGGATTCTTCATAAATCACGCCCCAGCAATCAGTAACGCTAGGTTTTACATTGAGTTTTTTTAAATCCGCTTTAAAAAATCTTGAACTGATTTCTATGGCTGTGTTTTCAACGAGTTCAATCAGTGGCTGAAATTTATTCGTGAGTAGGTGGCTACCCCATGGGCTCATATAAACCGCTTTTACATTAGAAGGTGTGCTTTCAGGGTGGAGTGCACGTACTTCATCGATAGCGAGTCGAGCATGCATTAATGCTGGTATGTGTTCATGCAAACTACACCAATAAACCAGTTGGGTACTAGGTACAGCAATGCTGTGAATTTCTAAATGTGAAGATTTTTCCATAGTTGACCTAATTTTATTCAAATCTCATTTTATAAAATTCGATACACATCAAAAAAATAGAGACCAAGTGGCCTCTATTTTTTTATTCTTAATGGAATATGAAGCTTTATATCTATTCAGCCTGAATAACGCGCATAAGCACACTAGTTACTGGTTGATTCAGTGTCTGATTTTGGCCAGTGTAAATAGGTTGTAATGGATTTTAAATTATAAGTCGCGCCACGGCAGTTGTTATTCCAGTCGCTAGGCCGATCGCTTGTTTTATCCTTTGTGAAGACGAGGTATTCATGTTCCACTTCACCGGTAACTTTTTGTGAATTGTATTCAATACAAGCTACGCTTGCATCGGGTGTGATGTGTACTTTTTTCCACTGCAAGGTATCGGGAAATTGCACTTTTTCTAACACGGCTTTTGCTGATTCTATGGCGACCAACGTTCTTTTGGCTGCAGGCTCGTTGACTTGTGCAATCTGCTCTGCGGATGGAGGATGCGCAGGGCGGCTTTGAAATAAACCGAATGTTCCTAGCAAGCCGAATGCGCCAAAAACTATGGCTAAAATCAACGGTTTTGTCATTTTATTAATTTTTGAGAATGGATCTACACACTAAGGATTTACTGCTGACAGGCTACGCAGTCACGCTGTTGCAGGGCAGCGGTCTTTAACTATCTGAATTCAAAAGATTTATGCTGTTAATGCCAGAAAATTGGCATAAATCATAACCCTAAGCTTGCTGATTGCGAACGACTTTTGCCGTAACGCCCGTAAGGTGGTTTCTTTAACTAGGAGTTGCTTTTATCTACTGAATTGTTAAGAAATGTTCAATTCTTGCTTGTTGGTCTCACAAAGCTGAGCTTCAAAAATAGATTTGGCTGCATAATCTTGTCTGTGAACTTGAATTTACTGTCTAAATTCAGCCTTAACCTATCATCAGAATTAAATTCTCTAAAAGCGTTTTACTAGCCAGCTTTTATTTTTCCTATTTTTTGAAATGAAGTAATGCGTACTCTTGATCGTGGACTGGAACAACTGCTAACTATTGATTTGCGTGCGCTGTATGCGTTGGCACAAAAGATCTTTGATGGCAAAGATATCCAGCAAGACTATCAAAAAGCTGCTCGGCTTTTTAGCGTTGCTGCTTTGCGTGGTGAAACGCGTGCTCTGTATAGATTAGGGTTAATGAATATGCATGCGCAGGGACGTCCACGTAATCGCCTGCGGGCTTTTATGTGGTTAAGCCTAGCAAGTGGTTTTGG
>CANGLD010000213.1 GCA_947454475.1 Oxalobacteraceae bacterium | reverse complement strand
GTAATTCAAACAATTGCTGCTGAAGGGATAGCCATCTTATTGGTTGAGCAAAATGTTCGTCAGGCTTTGGCTTTGACCCAACGTGCCTATGTCATGGACACAGGCACGATTACTTTATCTGGTTTGGCGAGTGAATTGCTACACAACCCTGAAGTTATTCATGCCTATTTGGGTGGTTGAGAAATGTTAAAAATTCTTAGGGCTTGTTTTTTGCAATCACAGCTTCAAAATGACCGCCCTGATCAAAAATAATGACAGATTTTTTTCCTTGTCCTACGCTCAAAACTGCAGGCTTGCCATCACCATCAGCGCTATAAAAATCAACCGAAAAATCTGTTCCATAGTCTTGGTTAATTTTATTAATCATAAAAGTAGTCCAGTCTGAATCGCTATACAAAGGATCAAAACTATTAATCGTTCCCTTACTAATGTTTTGTAATATAGATTTATAGTGTTGTGCTCGTTTGGAATGCTGACTATCGTAGTCGCCAGTGGCATGCTGCAATAAAGAGATGAGTAGACAGTTATTTTCTTTTCCGGAATTGGGTTTGATTAAAAAATTATTTTCATCAAACCATTTTCTGAGACTTAAATTATTTTTTGTATGTGCTGACCACTCTGTAGTAGTTATTTTTCTTTGCGATGTTGAATTTTTTTGTCGTACGGGTTTTTCATTCAAGCTTTGTTGAATTGCCTCAGCGAGTGCTGCTTCGTTTGCTTGTTCTATTTCTTTAGCATTGCCAGACAATAGTGCTTGCTGTTGTGATGTTGAAAGATATTCGCTCTTTATTTCTGGATTATTTTGTGACTTGCTAATAGTTGGCGAGGTTGCACGATTTATTGTGTGGGTGGGTGTAATACGGCCGACAGGTTTCATAATTAGCTCCGTTTCAATGATTTGAAAAGCTAAGTAAATTTCCGGCCGGTTTAGTTCATTTTCCTCAGTTTTATCAATGGCATAATGCCGTAAAGATCAATTTTTCTAGACTATCCATGAAACTTCATAGCTATTTTCGTAGTTCGGCTTCTTATCGTGTTCGGATTGCACTCAATCTCAAGGGTTTATCGTATGACCTAATTCCCGTGCATTTGCTCAAGAACGGTGGCGAGCAATTTTCTGAAAATTTTCGCGCTCTCAATCCTGATGCACTCGTACCAGTCTTGGAACATGAGGGGGTAGCGCTGACGCAGTCGTTAGCGATCATTGAATATCTTGAAGAGACTTATCCTACACCAGCGCTACTTGCAAAGAGCGCTCTTGATCGCGCATGGCAGCGTAGTCTGGCTTTAATGATTGCTTGTGATATTCACCCAATAAATAATTTGAGAATCCTGCAGTATTTAACCAATGTATTGCATGTCAGCGAAGAAGAAAAAAATACCTGGTACCGACATTGGTGCGAGCAAGGATTAGCTGCGGTTGAGAATATGTTGGTGAATGATACGCGACTAGGACGTTATTGTTATGGTGATAGCCCTAGTCTTGCGGATTGTTTTTTGATTCCACAAATTGCAAACGCAAAGCGATTGCAATGTAATTTGACTAACATGCCCACACTGTTAAGAATTAATGACGCTTGTTTAGAGTTAGACAGCTTTATTCATGCATCGCCTGCACAGCAGCCCGATGCAGAATAGAGTGCATTAACTTCATTACTACACCATTAACTTTTCTTATAGCGTATAACTTGTTGGTGTTGTTCACCTAAGCCTTCTATACCTAAATGCAGCGTGTCGCCATGAGCGAGAAACTGTTGAGGCTTCATGCCCATACCCACACCAGGTGGTGTGCCAGTTGCAATGATATCGCCTGGCATGAGCGTCATAAAACGGCTCAAATAACTAATGATTTTTGCGACTGAAAAAATCATCGTACGCGTATTGCCAGTTTGTCGACGCTCACCATTTAAATCCAACCACATTGATAATTTCTGTGGATGAGGAACTTCATCGCGTGTGACTAACCAAGGACCCACTGGACCAAAGGTGTCGCAACCTTTGCCCTTATCCCATTGTGATCCACGCTCTAATTGAAATGCACGTTCAGATAAATCATTCACCACACAATAACCAGCAACAAAATCTAAGGCATTTTTTTCACTGACGTATTGTGCTTTGCTGCCTATGATGACACCGAGTTCAACTTCCCAATCCGCTTTACTCACTTCTTTAGGTAGCATCACCGTATCGTTAGGTCCAGAAAGGCAGGTGATTGCCTTCATAAAGACAATAGGCTCAGTTGGAATAGCCATACCCGATTCTTCAGCATGGTCTGAGTAATTGAGACCTATGCCTATAAATTTACCTACCTGAGAGACTGGCACGCCTAGACGTGGTTTGCCTCTTACAAGAGGCAGAGAAGCTGGTTTGATTTTGGCTAGCTTTGCGAGGGATTTTGGTGCGAGCACAGTGGCATCGATATCCTCGACGATATCGGACAAACTACGCAACTTACCCTCTGCGTCGATGAGTCCAGGCTTTTCGTGGCCAGGGCGGCCGTAACGTACCAGCTTCATGATGCTCCTTTAATAATGAATCGCTATCAGATTGAATAATAATCTTATCTTAAGTTTGCTAGATACGATATTTAATCTAACCCTAAAAATAATTCAATCATTGCAAGTGCAATCGATATCGCTGTAAGGCGAAAAAATGCCTACAATGTCGTTATGTATTTTTTATTTTATAGGTGTCCTATGTCGATGAAATCCTTGTCTGTTTTTTTCGCTTGCTGTTGTACTGCGATATTAATGATGTCTCCAAGCTGGTCGGCACCCAGTGAAAAAGATTTTATAGTTGCACTTCCTGAAAACATAGTTTGGAAAGATGCAGGAAAGGGCGTAAAAATTGCAGTGGTCTTTGGTGATCCTTCTAAAGCAGGTCAGTATGTCATTCGTGCACATTTTCCTCCTGGTGTGATGAGCTCACCGCATTTTCACGGTGAAGATAGACATGTCACAGTGATTCAAGGTACTTGGTTTGCAGGAAAAGACGATAGCTGGGATCCGACAGCAACGCAGCCTTTACGTGCAGGGAGTTACATGTTTCATCCAGCAGGTGGTGTGCATTACGATGGCGCAGGTGAAGAAGGTGCGATCGTACAAATTATTGGTATGGGTCCAAGTAAGACGACCTTCCTCTATCCTAAAGAAGGCGATTTTGGTAAACCAAGAAAATTAAACTAATGAAAAACTTTGCTCTCTTTATCAGTCTTGCCATG
>CANGLD010000212.1 GCA_947454475.1 Oxalobacteraceae bacterium | reverse complement strand
ACTGGCAAGACTGCGCGCAACCCAATCGTTGTTAGCCTGTGTGTTCATTACATCCTAAATATGCCGAACTTGGTATCAGGTATAGGTGCATTTAATGATGCGCTTAATCCCAGACCTAACACCATACGCGTATCAGCAGGATCAATGACGCCATCGTCCCACAAGCGTGCACTGGCATAATAAGGATGACCCTGTACTTCATATTGATCAAGTATGGGCTGTTTGAATGAAGCTTCTTCTTGCGCACTCCACTGTCCACCTTTGGCTTCTATGCCATCACGTTTTACTGTCGCTAATACACTCGCAGCTTGTTCACCACCCATGACTGAGATACGTGCATTTGGCCACATCCACAACATGCGTGGTGAATAAGCACGGCCACACATACCGTAATTGCCCGCACCAAAACTACCACCTATGATGACAGTGAATTTAGGGACTGCAGCAGTGGCAACTGCTGTCACCATCTTGGCGCCATTGCGTGCAATGCCTTCATTTTCAACTTTGCGACCCACCATAAAGCCTGTGATGTTTTGTAAAAAAATCAAAGGTATTTTGCGCTGACAGCAAAGCTCTATGAAATGCGCGCCTTTTAATGCAGACTCAGAAAATAAAATGCCATTGTTAGCGATGATGCCTACTGGCATACCAAACAAATGTGCAAAGCCGCAGACGAGTGTGGAGCCATAACGTGCTTTGAATTCATCAAACTCACTGCCATCGACAACACGCGCAATGATTTCTTTTACATCAAAAGGTTTACGTGTATCTGTCGGGATTAATCCATAGATTTCTTTTGCATCGTAGCGCGGCTCTACCGAAGGACGCACTACCATTTGCTGTGGCTTAGTGCGATTTAAATTACCAACGATAGAACGCGCTATGGATAAAGCATGCATATCATCTTGAGCCAGATGATCAACGACACCTGATAAACGGGTATGTACATCACCACCACCTAAATCCTCTGCACTCACAATCTCACCAATTGCAGCTTTGACTAAAGGTGGACCACCTAAAAAAATCGTGCCCTGATTTTTAACAATGATGGATTCATCACTCATGGAAGGAACATACGCACCACCTGCTGTACATGAACCCATCACTACTGCAATTTGCGGTATACCTTGCGCAGACATATTGGCTTGATTAAAAAAGATACGTCCAAAATGCTCACGATCAGCAAAGACATCATCTTGATTCGGTAAATTAGCTCCACCTGAATCCACTAAATAAATACAAGGCAAATTATTTTGCGCTGCGATTTCTTGTGCGCGTAAATGTTTTTTCACCGTCATAGGGAAATAAGTTCCGCCTTTAACGGTGGCATCATTACAAACAATGACGCACTCCTGACCTTTTACACGACCTATGCCAGTGATCATGCTGGCTGAGGGCGCAGCATTGTCATACATATTCAGTGCGGCTAATTGTGAAAACTCTAGGAATGGCGTGCCGGGATCAAGCAACATATTCACACGATCACGTGGTAATAGCTTGCCGCGTGCAGTATGTTTTTTGCGCGCATCTTCACCACCACCTAAAGCAAGTTTTTCACAATGGGCACGTAAGTCATCGACTAAAGCCTGCATCGCTTGTGCGTTAACTATGAATTCATCCGAGCGTGAATTAAGCTTTGTTTCTAATAGAGGCATCGTGCTTATTTTTCTAAAATATTTCCATCAACATAAAACCACCGTCCGTCTTCACGAACAAAGCGACTTATTTCATGCAAACGCTGTCCACGTCCTTGCACACGACAACGTGCCACAAACTCTACCGTGGCAGCATCATCTTGTTGCGATGACTGGCGCACTTCCAAACCCAACCACTGTAGCGACTTATCCGTTACTGTTTCAGCAGGGCGCGTCTCTTTAAACCACGTCTCTCTGAGATAGCTTTCTTCACCTAGTACATAAGCGCTATACCGAGAGCGCATTAACTGTTCTGCGCTTGTTGCATGTTGTGCCCCACTTAATAATGGACCACAGCAGCTTGCTAGCAAACCACCACCACAAGGACAAGACTCGTGCTGTATAGAGTTTCGCTTTTTACCCATCTAACTTACTTTATCTCTTAGTCATGCATAAAGGCTTATGCCAATGCACGCGCAATCAATATTTTTTGTATATCACTCGTGCCTTCGTATATCTGACAAACACGCACATCGCGATAAATTCGTTCAACGGGAAAATCTTTTACATAACCATAGCCACCATGTATTTGTATGGCATCTGAACACACTTTTTCTGCCATCTCACTGGCAAATAATTTTGCCATCGCTGCTTCTTTTAAACAGGGCACGCCCGCATCTTTCATAGACGCCGCGTGTAAAGTCATTTGGCGTGCCACTTCAATTTGCGTTGCCATATCCGCTAATCTAAATTGCACGGCCTGATGCTCAAATAGTGGTTTATCAAAACTTTGGCGTTCTTTCGCATAAGCTAATGCAGCATCAAATGCTGCGCGTGCCATACCTATAGCTTGTGCAGCTATGCCTATACGTCCACCTTCTAATCCTGATAAAGCAATGCGATAGCCTTCGCCTTCTGCGCCAATTAAATTCGCTGCAGGTATGCGGCAATTTTCAAAAACAATTTGTGCCGTATCGGATGAATGCTGGCCTAATTTTTCTTCTATGCTGGCGACGATGTAACCCAGTGTAGATGTCGGCACCCAAAATGCACTAATGCCACGCTTGCCTGCCGTCTTATCGGTGACTGCCATCACGATCGCTACATCAGCATTTTTGCCACTGGTGATGAATTGCTTAACACCATTGATGACATAACTATCGCCATCACGCGTAGCGGTTGTTCGTAATGAAGAAGCATCACTACCTGCATGCGGTTCAGTTAAACAAAATGCACCTAACATTTTGCCTTGCGCTAGTGGTCGCAGCCATTGCTCTTGTTGCGCAGGATTCGCAACCATCATCCCAATGCTACAAACAGGACAATTGTTGACTGAGATGATGGTGGAAGTACCGCCATCACCGGCTGCAATTTCTTCTATGACTAAAGCCAGCGCAACATAATCTAAACCTGCACCACCTTGTTCTTCTGGTACAGCGACACCAAATGCACCCATTTGCGCTAACTGCTGCAAAGCTTCTTTAGGAAAGTGTCGCTCTTTATCCCAACGCGCAGCATGAGGACGTAACTGCTGCTGTGAAAACTCACGCAGTGCATCACGAATCATGGTGTGTTGTTCAGAGAGCATCATGGTTGTATTCTTTATGTCGAATCGCAGGCTAAAAAAGTGTGT
>CANGLD010000211.1 GCA_947454475.1 Oxalobacteraceae bacterium | reverse complement strand
AGTCGTGAAGCTAAAACTAATTGTGAACGAAAATAATCCAGCTCACGATCATCACCTGTTATATCCATATCCACAGAAAAATCGATACTACCAAACAGCAAGCGCTCTACGCCTTGCGCAGCAGCTAAACTAAATGCATGCGATATACCGATAGCACTTTCAATTAAAGGTAATACTTTTTTTGCACCGGCTTGCATGACTTGTGCAATCTCAGATAAATGCGCAGCTTTCGGCAAAATCACTGCGGCTACACCTGCATGTGCACACAACTGTAAATCATGCGCAAACCATTCTGAGTCTGCGCTATTGATACGCAAAGCTATAGGCTTAGATGCATCACACCATGCTGCAACAGCTGTACGCGCAGCTTCTTTTTCTGTCGGTGGTACGGCATCTTCCAAATCAATGATGACGACATCAGCACCAGCTGCATATGCTTTATCAAAGCGTTCAGGACGATTTCCCGGTACGAATAAATAAGAAACAGCTGTAGCGGCTTGCATTCAAATCGCCTTTTCAGAGTGAAGTTGACGAATTGTAGCGGCATCATAGCCAAGCTCAGTCAAAATGCTCTGCGTATGTTGCCCCAATTCTGGAATGGCATCCATACGCGCAGTCCATGTGTTCGGCACACCAGGTGGCAGTAATGCAGGCAATGCACCGACTGGTGAAGCGACTTCCGTCCAACGTGCACGCGCTTTTAATTGCGCATGTTCCCAAATATCACGCATTTCATTTAAACGTGCATTTGCTATCTGCGCTTTTTCTAGACGTGCGATGACTTCTTCAGCTGTCATTGTTGAAAACGCTTCTACAATGATGGCATACAGTTCTTTGCGAGCAGCAGATCGTGCAGCGGTCGATAAAAATAATGGGTCAGTCGCTAACTCAGGCATCAACAACACTTGCTCACAGAATATCACCCACTCTCTTTCATTCTGCAAACCTAGCATCACGGTTTTGCCATCTCCAGCAGGAAAAGGTCCATAAGGATAAATCGTTGCATGCGATGCACCTGCTCGTACCGGTGGTGATGCGCCATCAAATGCGTAGTACATAGGAAAATTCATCCACTCCAGCATACTCTCTAACATAGAGATATCGATACGACAGCCTTTGCCTGTCTTACCTCTTTGTATTAAAGCTGCGAGTATATTGGTGTAGGCATACATGCCTGCTGCGATGTCCGCAACAGAAGCTCCCGCTTTAGAAGGTTCTTCTGCGGTGCCTGTAACTGATAAAAAACCTGATTCACTTTGTATGAGTAAATCATAGGCTTTCTTATCGCGATAAGGACCATCAGCTCCGTAGCCAGAAATATCACACACGATTAAACGTGGATGAAGTGCATGTAAGGCTTCATACGATAAACCTAAACGTGCTGCTGCACCGGGTGCTAAATTTTGTACGAGTACATCTGCATGTTCTAACAGCTTATCGAGAATTTTTTTCGACTCTGCATGTTTCACATCCAGAGTCAGACTTTCTTTAGAACGATTAGTCCAGACAAAATGCGAAGCCATGCCTTTAACACGCACATCATAAGCACGCGCAAAATCACCACTACCTGGCCTTTCAATTTTAATGACACGCGCACCAAGATCTGCCAGCTGGCGCGTACAAAAAGGCGCTGCAATCGCATGTTCTAAAGTGACGACAGTGATTCCATCTAAAGGACGCATAGTAATTTCCAATTCAACTATTTATTCTGAACGCAACATTGCTTTCGCTTGCATGGCAAGTTCACCACGATGATTAGCAGCCCATAGCTCTACGGTTTGTCCATCATCATCAGGACGCGCATGCACACTAAAACTAGCTGTATCAAAAATAGGTGACACAGCACGAAAATCAAATGACTGTATTTGTCGATTAGGACAATGTGATCGCACCAGTTCTATGAGTAAGGTAGCAATCAATGGTCCATGCACTATCAGCCCTGGGTATCCTTCCACTTCAGTCACATAGCTGCGATCATAGTGAATACGATGTCCATTAAAAGTCAGCGCAGAATAACGAAATAAAAGAACAGGATCCGGTGTAATCGTGCGTGACCATACTGCATTAGTGGGAGCAAGCTTAGACTGAACAGCAGGTGCATTCGGTTGCGGATTATCGCGATACACAATGTCGTGTTCTTCATAAATGGCCATCTGACCTGCAGAAGAAATCTGATGAGAGACTGTCACAAAAGCCAGTTGACCTGAATTGCCTGATTTAATTTTTACATCTTCAATACGCGAATCACGCGTTGCAGTTGACCCTAGTGTGATGGCATGATCAAAGCGCAGTCGACCACCTGCCCACATACGTCTGGGCAATGCTACGGGAGGTAAGAAACCTCCGCGCTTAGGATGTCCATCCTCACCACATTCAGATTGAGTACTCACAGCCCAAAAATAAATCCAATGCCATAGCGGCGGTAGTGCATCGCCTTCTACAAATTGCGGTGTTTGATCTAAAGTTGCTGCAAGTGCCTGCGCAGATCCTACGCTCATCACATCCTGTGCAGACTGCGAACGTCCTATCCATGTTTTAAGAAAATCACTATCGAGTACAGCAGTAGATGAGGATGACATGGAGTGATTGAATTAAGGTGGATGAAAGGACTGAAGAACGCTATTCTGGTGCAGCAAAATTTGCCTGACAATTTGCCTTTTTGGAAGGGGGAATTTCATCCTTAAACAAGAATGATAACTGAGTCATACTGAATAGGATTTAAGCTCTCACGAGCAATCTGCATGTAAATCGGCATTTAAAAAGGCAATCTATTCCAAAACACAGAAAATTATCAAATTAAAAACAAAAATCAACTGCATTCCAGCGCCTACACTCAGTAAAGCCACGGCGAGATCAGATTATCCATAACTGGCCTGCGCTTATTGGTAAAATCTGATTTTCGCTCAGACTGCAAAAATTAACGACACACCGTTCGCGCTTGCTCAATGCTTCACCTGTTCTAGTTCAAGCTTGCCCTCCCTCATGAAATCTCTAGAACAATCACTCTCAAAATTCTTTACGCATTTGTCCTTCACTGCACAAGCAAACGGATTTAAGCCATGGCATGAAGTATTACTCATCGCATTGGCTAGTGTGATGTGGTTAGGGCTAACGCAGGGTATGCGTCCACTTTCTGTTCCAGATGAAGGTCGTTATGTAGGCGTGGCTTGGGAAATGCTGCGTTCAGGTGTTTGGTCGACGCCCACCTTAGATGGCTTGCCATACTTCCATAAACCGCCCTTGTTTTATTGGATTACTGCCATCTCCATCAAACTACT
>CANGLD010000210.1 GCA_947454475.1 Oxalobacteraceae bacterium | reverse complement strand
GTCGGTTTAGATATCTCAAAAAATTTACTGATTGGTGATGCTAAGAGCATGAAAAATAGCTCGAGTGGCAATGATGTTATTGCTATTGGTAAGAATATGGTAAATCAATTGAGTAGAGTTTCGGTTGCTTCATTTTCTTCAAATTCAAACGCAAGCGCAAGTTCAGAAATAAATATTAATTTTTCGTCGAATAAATTAATGGGTGATGCAGAGAATATTGTTAATAGTAGTGCAGGCTATGATAATTTAACTATTGGTGATAGTTTTCAAAATACTGTTGGAGTCTTAGAAACCGTTTCAAATAATGGCGGTGTGCCATCATCAGAAATCCTATTGAATTTTAAATTTTTCGATAATACTTTGCTTGGTGATGCAGATAATATGAAAGGCAGTAATAGTGGGAATGATGTGATTAGCTTGGGTAATAATATTATTAATTTATTTACTGGTATCAATAGCAATGCTAATGCAATTGTAGTTGCATCCGACGCTTTACCTATTGCATCAGCGATTACAGCTAATTTCTCATTATCTGGCAATATATTAATTGGTGATGCAGTAAGTATTGAGAGTAGTGATGCGGGCGATGACGTTGTTAGTGTTGGTAATAATTTTCAAAATTATTTAGGTTCTATAACTAATAGAACAATTGGTGGATTATCTGTTTACTCTACCGAATCAGCATCTTTTTCACTAAGCGATAATCTTTTAATAGGTGATGCTAAATATATGAATGGTGTTAGTGGTGGAAAAGATGTAATTGAATTAGGCAACAATTTCAAAAATAATTTTGGGGTAATGACAAACGCCTCAGTTAATTTTGCAGAAGATAAATTGTTAGCAAAAATGACGTACTCTGCTACTGGTAATACCTTGATTGGAGACTCGCAAACCATAAAAAATAGTAATGCTGCTGATGATGAAATTAGGCTTTCTAATAATTCTGAGAATGTTTTTGCTGGTGTCGTTAATGTTGCTAACCATGTGAGGTCGGAAAAAATTTCCGAAATATTCACATTTAATGTGTCAAGCAATACTTTGATTGGTGACGCAGAAAACATGAAGAATAGTCATAGTGGTAATGATGAGATCCTAGTTGCTAGTGCATTTAGCAGTACTATTGGATTTATTCAAAACAATTCAAGCGGCAATATGGTAATAGCTGATACCTCATTATTATTAGACTATGCTCTGTCTGAAAATAAGATCATTGGTGATTCGCAGAATATGAAAAATAGTAATGGAGGTGATGATAATATTTTTGTGGGGGAGAATGTTAAGAATTCAGTCATATCAATATCCAATAACATTAGTTTTTCTGGAGTGATAGAGTCAAAAATAATTTCAAATTTTTCTCTCGCAGACAATATTTTATTTGGTGATGCTGAAGCTATGCATAATAGTAGTGGAGGTCATGACAATATTAACTTGGGAAATAATTTTAAAAATAATATCGGACCCACAAATAATTTTATCAATAATGAATTTTTGTTTGAATCTTCACTTTTATCTACATTTTCACTTTCTGGCAATACGTTAATTGGTGATGCTAAAACGATGTCTTATAGTCAGGGTGGATGCGACACTATCAGATTGGCAAATGATTTTTCCTCAAGTGTAGGAGATATATTTTTTGATTCTAGTTCGCTTTCAAATACTCATAGTTCTACTGCTATTAATTTTAACGTCTCGAATAATGAATTATTTGGCGATGCAGAAAGTATGATTCATAGTAAAGGTGGTAGTGACATTCTTAGTATAGGTGTTGGTATATTTAGTGACTCTCCTGTTAATTTGCAAATCTTCGAGAATATGCTTTTCGGTGATGCCAAGACTATGACACATAGTCAAGGTGGTAACGATAAGCTCACTGGTGCAGATGGCAGGGGTAGTGTGACTTATCTTTATGGCGATGCACAATTCACAGATGGTCATTCCAAGGCGGGTGATGATGTTTTAACCAGTGGTCGTGGTAATGATCAAATGTGGGGAGATTTTGCTTCTGTTTTAAATCCTGCTACTTCTTCTAATGATCATGATCACGAAGATGATGATGGCGGTTATGGATGGGATGAGCATGAATCAGATCACGATGATGATCACCATGCTTTTAATCCGTATAAATATGCCGGTAAAGATACTTTTGTATTTAAAGAAAATAATGGGAATGATACGATTTTTGATTTCCAACATGGTTTGGATAAAATCGATCTTAGTGCAGCCAATATTTTTTCTGTTGATGGGTTTCATATTGAACAAAGTGCTGCTCATCCATCAGATACCGTGATTGACCTTGGAGGTGGTAATAGCATTACTTTGGTTGGAGTGAGTGATGTAGTAGAGACTGATTTTGTGTTCGCAGGAATATCAATATAAGGCCGTAGCTGTGGTTGTAGTCATAATTGCCCCGCTCATAGTGCGGGGTTTTTTTTATTATTTGATGAAAACTATTTCATATCAAATGTAATGAACGTAAAAAAACCCGCTTCGTAAAAAGCGGGTTTTTTCTTAAGCAGACAACAATTACATCATGCCGTCCATACCGCCCATGCCACCCATACCGCCCATGCCACCCATACCGGCGCCTGGTTTGTCTTCATTTAATTCAGCCACCATACAATCTGTGGTCAGCATTAATGAAGCGATAGATGCAGCATTTTGCAGAGCTGAACGTGTGACTTTAGCTGGATCGAGTACACCCATTTCTACCATGTCGCCGTAGGTGCCGTTTGCAGCGTTGTAACCAAAGTTACCTTTGCCTTCTAACACTTTGTTAACAACAACGGATGCTTCTTCACCTGCATTCTGAACGATCATGCGCAGTGGTTCTTCCATTGCACGCAATACGATCTTGATACCAGCTTCTTGGTCAGGATTGTCGCCTTTTACTTTGATGTTGGCACGTGCACGTAACAGTGCAACGCCACCACCAGGAACAATACCTTCTTCAACTGCTGCGCGCGTTGCATGTAATGCATCTTCAACACGTGCTTTTTTCTCTTTCATTTCTACTTCAGTTGCAGCACCGACTTTAATGACTGCTACACCACCTGCGAGCTTAGCTACACGCTCTTGCAGTTTTTCACGGTCATAGTCAGAAGTTGCTTCTTCGATTTGAACGCGGATTTGTTTAACGCGTGCTTCGATGCTGGTAGATTGACCTGCGCCATCAATGATGGTGGTGTTTTCTTTACCGATTTCGATACGCTTAGCTTGGCCTAAATCGGTCAGCGCTACTTTTTCCAAAGTCATACCAACTTCTTCTGCAACGACATGGCCGCCGGTCAGGATAGCGATATCTTCTAACATTGCTTT
>CANGLD010000209.1 GCA_947454475.1 Oxalobacteraceae bacterium | reverse complement strand
TCTTGCATTACCACTTCAGGCACACCTTCACACAAGGTCTTACCAAAATTAATCACTAATAAACGATCTGCTAAGGAGAGCAAGGCATGCACCACATGCTCAATCCAAATCATCGTCATACCACTTTGTTTAATGCGTTTGAGTTCATCCACTAATTCTTTTGCTTCGTGCTCAGTTAACCCTCCAGCAATTTCATCCAACAACAACAAACGTGGTCGGGTAGCTAAAGCACGCGCGAGTTCTAGTCGTTTACGATTTAATAAAGTCAATCCACCTGCAGCTTGATTTGCAAAACGTTGTAAGCCAGTTTGCTCCAGGACTTCCCACGCAATTTCCCAAGCAGCTTTTTCTGAGACTTGCGCACCGAAGCAAGCAGCCGTCACCAGATTTTCAAACACACTCATCGCACCAAAGGGTTGAGGTACTTGATAAGAACGACCTATGCCGTTTCTACAACGTTGAAATGGTGGCGCATCATGAATCGGTAATCCATCAAACAGGACTTCGCCACTGTCGACTTTTAGATCACCAGAAATTAAATTGAATAAGGTGGTTTTCCCGGCCCCATTGGGGCCGAGAATACCGAGCACCTCACCCTCAGTCACAGATAGCGTCACGCCATCCGTAACCTTTAAAGCGCCAAAAGATTTACTGACGTTATTGAGGGTAAGTATGCTCATCGCTTAAGAATAGAATTAATTCATTAAGCGCAATGTGCCGCCTGCAGGAATCGCAGGTGCTGCTTTGTTGTTGACGATGGTAAGTTCATATTTATGTGTCTTACCTTTGTTCCATTGACCAAGTACTAGCGGTGTTTTGCTAACATTCTTGAATGGACCTTCGCCACCCCACTTCACATCACCTACCACGGTCTTCAACTTCGTCGCTGCAACTGCATCACGTATATCTGCAGGATTCGCTGATTTTGAACGCTTCAATGCATCAACCGCTACTTCAAATAAACCATGTGCAAAGCCGATAGGCTGAGTCCATTGTTTACCGGTTGATTTTTCATAAGCACCCGCTAAATCTTTTGCAGATTGTTTGGTTAAGCTAGAAGCAAATGGATGCGATGGGCTCCACCATACTTCTGTAGTTAAACCATCACCCAACTCACCTAAGGCTTCGATCGCACCTGGGAATAACAGTGCTTTACCTAATGTGATGACTTTTGGTTTAAAGCCTTGTTGACGTGCTTGTGTGAGGAAGGTTTTTGCATCAGGTGGGATCACAACACCAGTCACAATTTCCACGCCATCTTTTTTGAATGCTGCGATTTGTGCAGAAAAATCTTGCGTACCATTCTGGAAGCGACCTGGATCCGTCAAGGTGTAACCCATAGCAGTTAATGGCTTAGGAAAACCACGTTCTTTATCACCCCATGCATTGCCATCACCGTCGTTCGGGAATAAGCCACCAACTTTTTTGTTGGTCTTCACGCTATTCCAACCATTGGTGAAGTTCTCAATCACATCTTCTAAACCCCAGAAAATATGATGTGTCCATTTAAAGCCTTTTGCAGGATCACCTTTACGTCCAAAGAACCATGGCTGCCAAGGTACAACGCTAGAAATACATGGCAATTCATTTAATTCACATACATCACTGACAGGATTCGCTGTTTCAGGTGTGCCTGCAGTCAGAATTAAAGCAACCTTATCTTTCAAAATCAAATCATTGGCGACTTCACCAGCACGATTTGGATTCGATTGACTATCTTTGAGTAAAATTTCAACTGCATATTTTTTGCCACCGATGCTGACACCATCTTTAAATGATGCACGCATTTGCTCAATCACCCATTTGTCTGCTTCACCAAAAGGTGCCAGCGGACCAGTTTGTGGTGACACATAACCAATCTTGATAGAGTCAGCTGCTAGCGCCAACCCAGTGGTGGACAATAACGCCGCTGCTGCAGCGCCTTGAATAAAATGTCTTCTTGTAATTGCCATCTTTTGCGTCTCCTTCTGTTTATGCTGCGGTTTTAACTACATACTTAACGACTGACTGTACTGCAGTGTCAAAACAACTTCACTCACTCACCCTCTTACTTACTTACTCTCTTACTCAACTAGCCAACGACTTTTTTCAAACTAAACTAACACAGGCGCACTACCTTCCCATGCATGCTGGAATAACTGTTTAATAGCATCCGCATTTTCTGCTGCAATTGGTCTTGGATTCCAATACGGATTTTGCAATGCGATGTGCGCTGCTTTATCGACATCTTGCAAGGTCATGCCTAATTCTTTTAATGAAGTGGGTGCACCATTATTCTTTGCTAAGTCATATAAACCTTGCGCTGCAGGCGCTCCACCTAAAGCACGACTAATTTTGTTCATGGCTACTGGTGCAGCTGCAGAATTAAATGCCATCGCATGCGGCAAAATCACAGTGTGCACTTCAGCATGAGGCAAATTAAATGATCCACCTAAGGTATGACACAACTTGTGATGCAACGCCATTCCTACATTACCTAATACTGTTCCACACAACCATGCACCATATAAAGCGTCGCTACGCGCAGTCAAATCATGTGGAGTGGCTTTTATCAGAGGAATCGCTGAAGCTAAAGCACGTATACCTTCTTCTGCCATTAAATCCATCACTGGATTACTGTCTTGTGCATACAAACCTTCTGCTGCATGGGCAATCGCATTCATAGCACTGGTGACGGATAAAGCAACCGGCAATGACAAAGATAAATTCGCGTCATAAATCACAGTACGTGGCAAAACGCGTGGATCACGTCCAGTTTTTTTCAAACCATTTTCCGTGATGCCATAAATCGGTGTCATTTCACTACCTGCATAGGTAGTCGGAATCGCTAATATCGGCAAACCCGATTGCAAAGCAATCGCCTTACCTAATCCCGTTGTTGATCCTCCACCTACTGCGATCGCACAATCTGCACCTACACGTTGTGCTTCACTCACTGCTGCAGCTGCCGTTTCAGCTGGCACATGCATGACGGCTTTGGGATAGACACCCGCTGCACGTTTGCCTAATAACTCTGCAACCTGTTCTGCAATCTCTTGTTGTTCTGGGGTGCACAACACCAAGGCACGCTCAGCACCCAAGAGTTGTATCTCACGCTCCAAATATTGCAAACTGCCTACGCCAAAGATAACGCGAGCAGCTTGAGCTTGATAAACAAAATCATGCATAAGATTTATTTATACGTTTTATTTTGCAGGACGTGGATAGTGCGGCACGATTTGCGCATCGATATTCACCCACACACTTTTCGCTTGGGTGTATTCACGCATGACATCAAATCCCATTTCACGACCATAACCGGACTGACCAACTCCACCAAACGGTGAGCC
>CANGLD010000208.1 GCA_947454475.1 Oxalobacteraceae bacterium | reverse complement strand
GTATGGGTGGCTACGTAACTGTGCCTGGTGGACTGATGGCGAAATTATGTGGCGTGCCATTAGCGATAGTGAATGCAGATGCTTCTTTATTGATGTCAAATAAAGTGCTAGTCCCCTTCGCTAGAAAAATTTTATTTGGTTTTACAACAGCAAAGCAGGTTGCTAATCCGAATAAATTTATTGTCACTGGCAATCCAGTGCGTAAAGAAATTCGTGAAATTACTAAACCTGAGCAACGCTATGGCTCGCGTTCAGGCAAATTACATATCTTAATTATTGGCGGTAGTTTAGGTGCGCGCGTATTAAATGAAACAGTGCCTGCTGCTTTGGCTTTGGTGCCTGAAGCGCAGCGACCAGTCGTCGTGCATCAATCAGGAAAACAGCACATAGACGCTTTGAAAAATGCGTATGCGAGAGCAGGCGTACAGGCTGACGTGTTGCCCTTCATTGATGATATGGCGCATCAATACAGCCAAGCTGATTTAGTGATTTGCCGTGCAGGCGCAATCACAGTGTCAGAACTGTGTGCTGCAGGAGTAGCTAGTGTGTTAGTGCCGTTAGTTGTATCAACCACTGCACATCAACGTGATAACGCGCAATGGATGGCGCAGACTCATGCTGCTATTAATATGTCGCAAACAGAACTATCTGCTGCTTCATTGGCTGCACTTTTGCAAAACATAACACGTGAGCAATGTCAGCAAATGGCGATCGCTGCGCATCAGCAAGGACGACATGATGCGAATGAAGCGATTGCGAATGTAATAGAAGAGTTAAGTGGTAGTCAGAGATTAGTAGGTAAGACGAGTGAAGCATAAAGTTAAAAATAGTCATTTCGTAGGCCTAAGCGGCGCGGTCGCGCTGCGCTTTTTTATAGAGCAAAAGCCGGAGCTAGTTGTAAGAAGAATTGATATAGCAGATGAAGCATAAAGTTAAAAATATACATTTCGTAGGCATAGGCGGCTCGGGTATGAGCGGCATTGCTGAGGTGTTGCTCAATCTCGGCTACACCGTATCGGGTTCCGATCTTGCGAATAATGCTGCGAGTCGTCGTTTAGCAGAATTAGGTGCGCACATTCATATTGGACATTCGCCAGAACATGTGCAAGGTGCGGATGCGATTGTGACATCGACTGCAGTCAATCCAGATAACCCAGAAGTGATTGCTGCGCGTGCGCGTCATATTCCTATAGTGCCGCGCGCAGTGATGTTGGCTGAGTTAATGCGATTGAAAAGTGGTATTGCGATTGCTGGTACTCATGGAAAAACAACCACAACAAGTTTAGTAGCGAGCGTCTTAGCGCAAGGCGGTTTAGATCCTACTTTCGTTATTGGTGGACGATTAAATAGTGCAGGTGCAAATGCAAAACTCGGTGCGGGTGATTTTATTGTGGCAGAAGCAGATGAATCCGATGCTTCATTTCTGAACTTATCACCCACGATAGAAGTCATTACCAATATCGATGCAGATCATATGGAGACATATGAGCATAGTTTTGCAAAGCTTAAGCAAGCTTTTATTGAATTCACACAAAGATTGCCGTTTTATGGTGTCGCCATTTTATGTGTCGATGATGCGAATGTACGCGAGATCATGCCATTTATTTCTAAGATGATAGTCACGTATGGCTTTCATGAAGAAGCAGATGTGCGTGCTGTGAATGCAAAAGCAGTCAATGGGCATATGGAATTCACGGTAATACAAAAAGATTATCCTGATTTGCATGTACATTTGAATCAGCCAGGTATGCACAATGTGCAGAATGCATGCGCAGCGATTGCTATAGCGCGTGAAGTTGGTGTGGATGATGCAGATACACAAAAAGCTTTAATGGAATTTACTGGTGTCGGTCGACGATTCACACGCTATGGCGAATTGCCTCTGCCAGCTGATCAAGGCAAGTTTGCATTGGTAGATGACTATGGACATCATCCTGTAGAGACAGCTGCAACGATTGCCGCAGCGCGTGGTGCCTTTCCAGGTCGTCGTTTGGTATTGGCATTTCAACCGCATCGCTATACACGTACACGTGATTTATTCGAAGATTTTGTCAAAGTATTGTCGAGTGTGGATGTGTTGTTGTTGGCAGATGTCTATCCCGCAGGCGAGCAACCGATTCCTGCCGCAGATGGTAGATCGCTAGCGCATGCATTACGAGTAGTCGGTAAAACAGAATTAATTTTTGTAGAAAACATCGCTGAGATGGCGGAATCCGTTTTGCAAGCAGCGCGAGCTGGTGATGTTGTGATGACGATGGGGGCGGGATCCATTTCTAATGTGCCAGCCCAATTGCAAGAAATGACAGCTAAGCATGTGTAATGAGTAAAAAAATATGAAACAAGAATTCGGAAAAGTTGGCGTGTTGTTTGGTGGTCGTTCGGCTGAGAGAGAAATCTCTATCATGTCCGGCACGGGTGTTTTATCGGCTTTGCAAAGTCGCGGTATCGATGCGCATAAATTTGATCCTGCAGAACGTTCACTGGCTGACTTAGCGCAAGAAAAATTTGATCGTGTGTTTATCGCTTTACATGGGCGTTATGGTGAAGATGGCACATTGCAAGGCGCATTAGAGCAAATGGGCATTCCTTATACAGGCCCTGGTGTTTTAGCTTCTTCTATCGCGATGGATAAAGCGATGACTAAGCGTGTTTGGTTATTTAATGAGTTATCGACACCACGCTTTGAAATGTTGCATGCGAAATCAGATTGGAATCATGTAGCGAACACCTTAGGTTTGCCGTTGATTGTGAAGCCTGCGCATGAAGGTTCTACCTTGGGTTTAACGAAAGTCACAGATGTGGCGCAACTGCCTGCCGCTTATGCACTGGCGGCAAAGTTTGATTCTGCTGTGATGGCGGAAGAATTCATCAGTGGGATGGAGTTGACTTGTCCTTTATTAGGCACTGGTGATGAGGCAAGAGCATTGCCTGTGGTGCGCATTATTGCGCCTGATGCAAATTACGACTATCAAAACAAATATTTTACTAACGATACGCAGTATCTTTGCCCAAGTAATTTGCCGGCAGAACAAGAAAAAAAAATTCAAGCATTAGCGTTAGCAAGTTATCGCACTTTAGGTTGTCGTGGTTGGAGTCGTGCTGACGTGATGGTGCGTACTACCGATGGCAAGCCATTTTTATTAGAGATTAATACGTCGCCGGGTATGACAGGACATTCTTTAGTGCCTATGGCGGCAAAGGCGGCAGGCATATCGTATGAAGATTTATGTCTAGAGATTTTGCGCTCAGCTAAATGTGATTTACAGCCTTTGCCTGACTGGAAAGTAAGTTAATAGAGACGTGAAAAAAATTAAAGCAAACGAAAAATAGCCAT
>CANGLD010000207.1 GCA_947454475.1 Oxalobacteraceae bacterium | reverse complement strand
CCTCGAGAACAAATTTCACCTTTGTATAAAGAAGGTGTCTCTTGTCCGCACTGTGCTCAACAAGCACAAGCTGCTTAATAATTTTATTTTAGCTTCACGCTTAAATTATTTTTATGGGTTATGTCGGGCGGTTTGCACCCTCTCCTACTGGCCCTTTACATGCAGGCTCACTACGCACTGCTGTAGCTAGCTATTTAGATGCCAAAGCCCATCATGGCTTGTGGCTCATTCGACTAGAAGATCTCGATACACCGCGTAATATTCCAAATGCCGATGAGCAGATCATCTCAGCCTTAGCAATATGCGGCATGCATGCTGATGACAAAATCGTCTGGCAAAGTCAACGCCAGCATTTTTATCAAACAGCATTTGATCAGTTACAAGCCTTTATTTATCCCTGCGCTTGTAGTCGTAAAGAAATCGCAGATTCACAAACGCTCACAGGTAGTAATGGCGCTGTTATTTATCCAGGCACTTGTCGTGATGGCATAGCAAAAGATAAAACAGTTCGTTCATGGCGTTTACGCGTTCCTAATGCTACAGAGCCACATAACAACATTAGTTTTACTGATCGCTGGCAAGGCCAACAAGAAGAATCGCTAGCTTTAGAGACTGGCGATTTTGTTTTAAAGCGTGCTGATGGTTTCTGGGCTTATCAACTTGCTGTGGTTGTAGATGATGCTTTGCAAGGTGTGACACATATCGTGCGTGGTGCTGACTTATTACATTCAACGGCCAGACAAATATATAGTCAGTCGCTATTACATATCCCTACTCCTAGCTATCTACACGTACCTGTTGTGACAAATGATCTAGGCGAAAAGCTATCCAAACAAACTGGGGCAGAAAGTCTTGATCTGACCCAGCCTGTAGAAATTCTTTTAACGGCAGCGCGAGGATTAGAACTGTCGCTAGATGAACAGCGTGTGAATTCTGTAGAGAGTTTTTGGAAGCAAGCTATTCCTGCGTGGGCTGCACGTTTTTTATAAAACGTTTTAACCGATGCTAAGACATTAGCGTTTAACGACACCACCTAATAAAGCAGCACGTTTTTGTGGCTGAGCAGGTTTATTTGATTTTTCTTGAACGGGCTCAGTAGAGGGCGTTTCCGATGCACTAGCTTCATAAGGCTTTAAGAACCAAGGATCTATTTTTTCTTTTGGCGGCACGTAAGTTTGCTGACGATCTCGACCGCGCGATGGTGACTCACGGGATTCTCGCGCTCTTGGTGATGAAGCTCGATCAGCATTTCTATCACTACCACGTTCTGTATCGCGACCAGCTGCTCTCACCGCACCAGAAGCAAAACCCTCTAACTCAACTGGCGTGAGTTTTTGTTTAATCAGTTTTTCTATATCAACGAGCAAACGGGTATCTTTGTCTGAACAAAGCGAAATAGCATCGCCAAAAGCACCCGCACGACCTGTACGTCCTATGCGATGTACATAGTCCTCTGCGCTATAAGGCAAATCATAATTAATCACGCAAGGTAAATCTGAAATATCTAAACCACGTGCTGCCACATCGGTAGCGACCAACACATCAATAGAACCATTTTTAAATGCTTCTAGCGCTGCCATACGCTCATTTTGGGTTTTATCACCATGAATCGCTGAGGCTTTCACACCTTTGCGTTCTAATTCCCGCGCCAGTCTAGATGTACCAATTTTTGTATTCGCAAACACGAGCACTTGTTTCAAATCACGGCCACGAATTAAATGCGCCACAGCTTCGCGTTTATCTTCTTCATCAACTTTATAGACAACTTGCGTCACTCTTTCAGCAGTCGCATTACTACGCGCTACTTCTATCAACACAGGATTTTGTAAAAAACTCGCTGCAAGTTTTTTTATCTCCGGCGAAAATGTCGCCGAGAACATGAGATTTTGTCTTTTCTTAGGCAGTAAATTAATAATGCGCTGCAGATCAGGAAGAAAACCCATATCCAACATACGATCTGCTTCATCCATCACAAAAATTTCTGTTTGCGATAAGTTCACCGTCTTTTGCTGAACATGATCGAGTAAACGTCCAGGCGTTGCGATCACAATTTCTATACCACTACGCAAAGTTGCAGTCTGTGCAGCCATGTCTACGCCACCAAAAACTACTGTTGCGCGCAAAGGGGTATGAATTGAATAGGCTTTTACATTTTCTGCTACCTGATCAGCTAACTCACGCGTGGGCGTCAGAATTAATGCACGCACAGGATGACGAGCAGGCGACGCACTGGTATTTGCTTGCGCAAGCAATAACTGAATAATCGGTAAAGAAAAACTCGCGGTTTTACCGGTTCCTGTTTGTGCAGCACCCATCACATCTTTGCCTTGCAATACGACTGGAATCGCTTGCGCTTGTATGGGAGTAGGGTGGACGTAGCCCTGATCTGTCAGGGCCTGCAAAATTGCGGGAGCAAGGCCAAACTGATCAAAGCGTGGAAGCTCGGCCGGTGTTTGAGGTGACGACGTTACGTCTGAAATTGAGTCTGTATCTGACATTCTGAACTTAGTTATTAGCGACCGAGTATAGCACCCACCCCCACTACTACCAATCTCACCCCCGATCTAACTAGGGAGATCAAGGCAATTTTTATTATCAATTTTATAAAACCTCTCCTTATGATGACGAATTCTCAAAAACTTATCGTGCTTAGGAGTTAAATAACGAGTTTCTGCTTTAAAATTCATGCAGTTGGAATTTTTTGGAGGTTGCTGAGATGGCTGAAGAAGTAAATAAAGGTGTTTTAATGGTTGGCCAAGGCGTTATTATGCGCGGCGAAATCAAAGTGCCTAGCATCGCATTAATTGATGGAACCGTTGATGGTGTTCTAGAAGCAGATGTCGTTAACATCACTGAAAATGGCACTATGACCGGCACCACCACTGCAAGCCGTGTCCGCGTTGCAGGAAAAATTAATCAATCCACTACTGCTCGTACAGAATTGTTCATCACTAAATCTGGCTCAGTGACTGGCACCGTCGCTTACGGCGAACTTGAAATTGAAAAAGGCGGTGTTTTTGAAGGTAGCGTTAGCAGCACGAAATAAAAGTTAGCCTTCATATTTTTCGAAGGCCAACTAATAAGCCCCTTAGTTCAAAACGGACTAAGGGGCTTTTTGTTTCTACTTATTATTTACATGTAACTAAAAAATTATTGAGTCAAAAATTAGTTGATTCAACATTAAGTTATCTCGCCATGCTGAACTTACCCTAGTCATCTTTATTTTATTAAGCAATGGTAGAAAAAACAAAACCCGCGCATCAAGCGCGGGTTTTGTCATTGATTGGTGGGCCCCCCGTGAGTCGAACACGGCACCAACGGATTATGAGTCCGCTGCTCTAACCAACATGAGCTAGGGGCCCT
>CANGLD010000206.1 GCA_947454475.1 Oxalobacteraceae bacterium | reverse complement strand
TCCGAATAACGTGAATTTGTCAGAAGACCGCACCTTGCAACGTGCACTTGAACATTGGCAGCCTAATTATCTGCAATGGTGGAATGACATGGGTCCAGATGGTTCACAAGGATTCGATGTTTATCTGCGGACTGCTATCAACACCACACCTGAAGGCTGGGCACAGTTTGGTCATGTGAAGATGCCGGATTATCGCTGGGGTATTTTTCTCGCTGCGCAAGATCAAGAACGCAAAGTTAATTTCGGTGAGAACAAAGGTGAAGCAGCATGGCAAGACGTGCCTGGCGAACATCGTGCAAATTTACGCCGCATTATCGTCACACAAGGTGATACCGAACCTGCATCTGTAGAACAGCAACGTCATTTAGGTCTGACTGCACCTTCGCAATATGACTTGCGCAATCTGTTTCAAATTAATGTAGAAGAAGGTCGTCACTTATGGGCGATGGTGTATTTGTTGCATAAATATTTTGGTCGTGATGGTCGTGAAGAAGCGGAAGCACTCTTGCATCGCAATTCAGGCGATCAAGATAATCCTCGCATACTCGAAGCCTTTAATGAAGAAACACCAGATTGGTTGGCGTTTTACATGTTCACGTATTTCACAGATCGTGATGGTAAATTTCAATTATGCGCATTAGCGGAATCAGGTTTTGATCCACTCTCACGCACTTGCCGCTTTATGTTGACGGAAGAAGCGCATCATATGTTTGTGGGTGAATCAGGTATTTCACGCACGATTCAACGTACTTGCGAAATCATGAAGCAACATGGCATTGAAGATCCTGCTCAAGTACGTTCACATGGTGTGATTGATTTGCCGACCATACAACGTTATTTGAATTTTCATTTCAGCGTCACTATCGATTTATTTGGAGCAGATCAATCTTCAAATGCTGCGACTTTCTATAGCGCTGGTTTAAAAGGTCGTTACGAAGAAACCAAGCGCGATGATGATCATTTACTGAAAGGTGATCATTACAAAATTTTGGAAGTCTCTAATGGCAAATTAGTTGAGCGTGAAGTGCCGTTACTGAATTCATTGAATGAATTGCTGCGTGATGATTACATCAAAGATTCTGTGGCTGGTATTAACCGTTGGAACAAAGTCATAGAGAAAGCCGGTTTATCTTTCCGTTTGCAAGCGCCACATAAAGCGTTCAATCGTCACATTGGTACCTTTGCAGGTATTCGTATTTCGCCTGATGGTCAAATTCTGTCTGAAACAGAATGGCAAGCACATGTACGTGATTGGTTACCATCAGAAGAAGATCGTGCCTATGTGGCTTCCCTCATGGGTCGTGTGGTTGAAACCGGCAAGATGGCAAATTGGATTGCGCCACCAAACATCGGTATCAATCGTCAAGCTGTAGATTTTGAATACATACGTTTCAATTAATCTATGGGTGCTTCCGAAGCTGAGGTGCTGCTCAAGCAGCACCTAATTGATCCTGAGGTTTGCATACGTTGCAATACCTGTGAAGAGACTTGTCCTATCGATGCGATCACGCATGATGATCGTAACTATGTGGTGGATCCTTCAATTTGCAACGGCTGTAATGCATGTGTGCCTCCTTGTCCTACGGGTTCTATTGATCACTGGCGCACAGTGCTCAAGGTTGCTCCTTACTCAGTCGATGAGCAACTGCAATGGGATGAATTGCCAGAGCAAGCTGAGATGGCCGCACATGCATCACTACCAGATGTATTAGAGACCAATCAACACAATGCGGCGACTTCACATACATCATTGCAAGCACCAGAATCTGCGATACAACCGCATTTACATTTGCATGATTTAAAAAATCCTCTCACGGTAACTGTTGCCGGTAACTTCAGACTGACAGATACAGATGCAGAGAGTGATATCCGTCATATCGTGCTTGATTTTGGTAATCAGATTTTTCCTTTGTTAGAAGGACAGTCCGTTGGTGTGATTCCACCTGGCGTTGATGCTTCGGGCAAGCCGCATTATTTACGTATGTATTCAGTGGCGAGTGCACGGGATGGTGAACGTGAAGGGCATAATAATTTCGCGCTCACAGTAAAACGTGTTGTGAGCGATCACGAAGGCAAGCCTGTGCATGGTGTAGGTTCAAATTATTTATGTGATCTGCAAAAAGGTGACAAAGTGCAGATTACCGGACCTTATGGTGCTAGCTTCTTAATGCCGAATCATGCAGGTTCTAATTTGATCATGATATGTACAGGAACCGGTGCTGCGCCTATGCGAGGTATGACTGAGTATCGCCGTCGCTTGCAAGCAAAGGGTGCTGGTGTAGGTGGCAAACTGATGTTGTTCTTTGGAGCACGACGATCAGGGGAATTGCCTTACTTCGGACCTTTATTAAAATTACCGCCAGATTTCATTGATGTGCATTTAGCTTTTTCTCGTGCTGATGATCAAGCACGTGCTTATGTACAAGATAAATTACTTGAAGCAGGTGCTGCAGTAGCTCAGCTATTGCAGTCTGATACGTATATTTATATATGTGGTCTTAAAGGTATGGAAGCCGGTGTCATGGAAGCATTCCAAGCACTGTGTGATAAGGCAGGAATAAACTGGACTGCATGTCATGAAAAAATGGTGAGTGAAGGTCGCTTCCATGTTGAGACTTACTAACTTGAATGAGTGTGCACATGCAATCTGATGCAGTGATTGGTGTAATTGGTGCTGGCACTATGGGTGCAGGCATTGCACAAGTCGCTGCAGCAGCAGGTCATGTTGTTAAATTGCTCGACGTCAGAGAAGGTGCCGCAATGGCTGCGCGTGAAAGCATAGCCACTGCTTTAACGGGATTGGTGAGTAAAGGTCGCATGGAAGAAGCGCAACGTAGTGCGCTTTTAAGCCGCATCACACCGGTTACTCACTTGGCTGATTTTTCAGATGCTGCTTTAGTTGTTGAAGTGATCGTAGAAAATCTGGAAGCCAAACAAATGCTCATGCGTGAGTTAGAACAGCATGTAGCTAGCCACACCATCTTAGCGAGTAATACGTCTTCGATTTCCATTACAGCGATTGCAAATGGTTTGCAACATCCTGAGCGTGTGGTGGGTATGCATTTTTTCAATCCTGTACCACTCATGAAATTAGTCGAAGTGGTCTCAGGTGCAGAGACGCAGCCTTCTTATGCTGATGCAGTGTTTACTCTGTCGCAGGCATGGGGCAAAACTGCTGTGCATGCGAAATCTACGCCAGGTTTTATAGTGAATCGTATTGCGCGTCCTTTCTATGCTGAGACACTACAACTCTTGCAAGAACAAGCAGCAAGCCCTGCTGAAATTGATTTTGCAATGCGTAGTGTGGGTTTTCGCATGGGACCTTGTGAATTAATGGATTTAATTGGTCACGACATTAACTATGCTGTGAC
>CANGLD010000205.1 GCA_947454475.1 Oxalobacteraceae bacterium | reverse complement strand
TTATCGATGGCATACTATTCTGAAGTGATGCATAGTTTCGCTCATACTCACTTACCTGTTTAACTAAAAATTATCTGGAGATTGAAGATCATGGATTTACATTCCTCATTCAAGCGTTTTGCAGTTCGTTCTTTAGCGATGCCGACTGCGCTATGTATGTCATTGATTACAGGGCATGCCGCTTGGGCTGCTTGTCCCTCTGATGCTGCGATTGATGCTTATGTCGCGGATTTTGCCGCTAAGCGCGAAAGCAAAGGATTTGGCAATGATATTAGTGGCGTCGATGCTGAGTGTGCGAAGAAAAAATTATCAGTAAAGTTGCGCAATGTTTTAGGTAAACAGGTGGGCTACAAAGCAGGATTTACTAACGTCGCCTTGCAACAGCGCTTTAATGTCGATGGTCCTCGTTGGGCTTATATGTATGAGCGCAATATGATTGATATTCAAGCTGTATTGCCAGCACAATTTGGTGCGCGACCTTTATATGAGGCTGATTTCATTGCGGTTGCTAAAGATGCTGGTCTGGCTGATGCCAAAACTCCCTTAGAAGCACTGGCGCATATTGAATTCTTAGTACCTTTCATTGAATTACCTGATTTGATGTTGGAAGGAACGTTTTCAGGCAATGCCATGGTTGCCACTAATGTCGCATTTCGAGGTGGTGTGTTGGGTCAGGAAATTCCTGTTGTGAAGAGTCAGGCATTTCTGGATTCACTTGCTAACATGACAGTGGTTATGACTGATGAGAATGCAGGCAAAGAATTAGGTCGTGCTAAGGGCAGTGCACTGATGGATAACCCGATTAATGCAGCGATGTGGTTAGCTCAAGATTTGAAAAAAAATGGGATTGCGTTAAAACGTGGTGATTTGTTGAGTCTGGGTGGTTATGTGCCACCACAACCTACTAAGCCTGGTATGCGTGTGCAGGTGAAATATATAGGTTTACCTGGTGACCCAGCAGTCAGTGTGGAATTCAATTAACACTTCTTATAAAAACTAAAAACGCAGGAGAGCAAGAATGATTTTTTCACGCTACCTTCCTTGGTTACTCACATTGGTTGGTGCAGTGTTGTGTTGGTTTGTATCGCCAGTACTCTCTGTGGTTTTTCTTGCGTTGTTTTTATTAGGAGTGCGTGATGTGATGCAAACACATCATGCCATCTTACGTAACTATCCAGTGACAGGTCATTTGCGTTTTATGTTGGAATACATACGACCAGAAATTCGGCAGTATTTTCTGGAGAGTGATGAAGAAAAATTACCCTTCTCTCGTAATCAACGTGGGATGGCTTACTCACGTGCTAAAAGACAAAATGATAAAAAAGGTTTTGGCACGATCGTTTCGGTGTACGCAAAAGATAGTGAATGGATGGGACATTCTGCTGCACCAGTACAAGCACTACCAAAAAACTTTAGGATTAATATCGGTGGCCCGCAATGTAAGCAGCCCTATAACGCATCCATTTTTAATATCTCAGCAATGAGTTTTGGTGCGCTATCAGCGAATGCAATTCGTGCTTTGAATCGCGGTGCCAAGATGGGAAATTTTGCACACGATACAGGCGAAGGATCTATCTCTGCTTATCACCGTGAACATGGCGGTGATTTGATATGGGAAATAGGCTCAGGCTATTTTGGTTGTCGCACGCAAGACGGTCATTTCGATGCAGATAAATTTGCTGCACAAGCTGCTTCACCGCAAGTCAAAATGATAGAGATAAAACTCTCACAAGGTGCTAAGCCTGGTCATGGTGGAGTGCTGCCTGCAGCAAAAGTAACCCCTGAGATTGCTGTAGCACGTGGTGTAACGATGGGACAAGATTGTGTATCACCCGCAGCGCACACAGCATTTACTACGCCTGCTGAATTAGTCAACTTTATAACGCGCTTACGTTTGCTCTCGAATGGTAAACCTGTAGGTTTTAAATTATGTATAGGCCATCCATGGGAGTGGTTTGGTATAGCAAAAGCGATGTTAGCTGCCGATGTTTATCCTGACTTCATCGTCGTTGATGGCAAAGAAGGTGGAACCGGAGCAGCACCAGTTGAATTTTCTGATCATGTAGGAATGCCATTGCGTGAAGGTTTACGTTTAGTGCACAACACGATGATAGGTATAGGTAAGCGTGATCAGATTTCACTTGGCGCTTCAGGAAAAATTATTTCAGGTTTTGATATAGCACGTGCAATGGCTTTAGGAGCGAATTGGTGTAATTCAGCACGTGGTTTTATGTTTGCCTTAGGTTGTATACAGTCGCGTAGCTGTCATACTGATCATTGTCCCACTGGCGTTGCAACGCAAGATCCTTTGCGCCAGCGTGCATTGGTGGTGCCAGACAAAGCGACACGTGTACGAAATTTCCATCATGAGACAGTAGAAGCTTTATCAGAATTAGTTGGCGCAGCAGGCATGCGTCATCCCAAAGAAATCACACCTGATCATATTATGGTGCGTAATGCAGAAGGATTGGCTTTGCCATTAGCGACTTCATTGCCCACCTTAGGCCATGGTGTTTTATTAGAGGCGGATAAAATTGCGCAATTACCAGAGCCATTCCGTAGTTACTGGAAGGGCGCGACCGCAGTTTCTTTTGCATTACAAAGTCCTGCAAACATTGCTGCGTAATTGTTATATTGAAAAGCATACTATGATTTTTTTTAGTTATTCTTTCTAGATGCGTTCTATAATAAAAATGTGTTTTATGTCGTAATACGTGATTTTAAAAATTTTCCTTAATCGTTACTGACATCATGAGCCAAGAAAATTCATCTCATCGTTTTAGTGTGAATGTTGAGCGTTTCAAAGCGCTAGGCATTGTTGATCCTCGATCTAAATCAGCGCATGACGCTTATGATCATCATGAATTTTCTAGCTCAGAGCGTTTGTTTTTTAAAATCTGGGGTAACGAACAACTGAACGCTGGAATTTTTTCACCTGGACAGAAAGTCGCTGAGAAAGGTGAGCATCCTGTTCTTGCACAAGTGATTATCAGTGGTGAAGTAGTGGTCACAGATCAAAACGGTGAGCATTTTTTTGGACCTGGTAGCGTGTTTGGATTAGCAGAAGGTTTATGCGACAAAGTCTATGATTGGGATGCCGTCGCAACCACACTCGTCACTACGAAAGTGATTCCCATAGAACGCGCCTTGCGTGAAGTACGAAGACTTAATTCAGGATTGAAAGGTATTTGCCGCTTCACCGTCATGCGTATACTCGGATTGTCTAAAGCACCAGAGAGTTTGCTATGAGTAGCGGATTTAATCCCGTCACCTACCATGATGGTGCTTTATTATTCGAAGCAGGCGATGCTGCTGAAAAATTTTATGTCATCCAAACGGGACAAGTAAAAATCATAGACCGTGTACGCAATGTACAAATCGCCTTGTT
>CANGLD010000204.1 GCA_947454475.1 Oxalobacteraceae bacterium | reverse complement strand
TGTCGTACCGATGTGGTGTTACAAGATAATGGTTTGTTTCCCATTAAATCTCTATTTGATTTTGTGCGTGGACCACCGGGTGCAATTGGTGTGATGAATATGGAGTTTCGTGCTTACTCCCATCCGACAGAACGACGCTTACATAGACGCTCTGAACCACGCCAGCGTTCATAACAAGGAGATTGAATTATGCGCAATGACTTGCATCGAGCTCCAGAGCCTACGCCAGCAGATGTACCTTTCGATAAAAATTTTCCTGTACCTTTGCCATTAGAAGATCAAGAACAAGAAAACGTGCCAGATCATAAACCTGAGTGACATCACTGATGTAAGCCAGCTTCAGTTTCCATCAGATGTTGTATATGTTTCAAATACCAAAGCAAGGCCATGCCAACCAAGGCCAGACTAAAGCTATTCCCCATCCAGAATCCAGCTGCACCTTGCAGTAGGTTCGGTGTAAAACCAAATACATTAAATCCAAGTAGATAACCACCAAATAAACCTACACCCCACAGTGCAAAGGCATACATGATGGTAGGAATAAGTGCGACTTTATAAGCACGTAAGACAAAGGCAGTGCCTACTTGTATCGCATCAAATAATTGATAAAAACTAATAAAGAAAAATAAAGGTAGTGCAGCTGCTGCGACACTCGCATCCGGTGTGTAGAGTGCAATGATTTGTTCACGTAACAACCACACACATATGCCTATCGTCACTGCTAATACAGCACCTAATCGTATACCTGCATTGCCTGTGTGACGTGCTTGTATTAATCTTCCGGCACCAATTTCTTGTGCCACTAAAGTGCCCGTTGCGTGTGCGATTGATAAAGGCAGCATGTAAAGCACAGTTCCTAAATTACCTGTGACTTGATGGCCTGCAAGTGTGTCGCTGCCCATGCGCGAGATGAACAAAGCCATGAAGGTAAATGCAGTGACTTCAATGAGATAAGACAATCCCATAGGGACACCGAGTTTTAATAAAGCAGCTTGTGCTTGCCAAACTGGTTTGCCCCATCCGTTTCCAAAAATATGAAACGCTTGATAGTGTGATCCACGTCGTATGATGAACCAACCTGTTATTAATGCTGTCCATGCAGTGACTGCAGTCGCTATAGCGCAACCTGGTGTGCCAAACGCAGGTAGTCCCAATCCACCAAAAATAAATAAATAGTTCAGTGGAATTTTTAATAAGAGTGCACAGACTTGTATCGTCATTACCATGCGTGGTCGCGATGTGGCTGTATTCAACGAGGTAAAAACACGAAAACCTAATGTTGCAGGCAAAGCGAGTGCAAGTATTTGCAAATACTGTACAACTTTATCGTTGAGTGCAGCAGTGGGTTGCGCTATGGAGAGTAAAGGGCCTGGTATACAAAGTAGAACTGCACCGGCTAGTGAAAGAAAAATTGCTAGCCACGCACCTTGTCTGACTTCAAATCCTATCTCTGTAAATTTACGTGCGCCAAATAACTGACCAATAGCAGGTGAGAGCGCTTGTAGTACACCAGAGAGCCCAACAAAAATACTAATGTAAACCGATGAACCTAAGCCTAATGCTGCAAGATCCATCGCGGAGTATCGCGCTGTCATGATAGTGTCGATGACACCGTTCGTGATGGTAGCTAACTGACCTATGAGTATGGGCCATGCCAGACTTGCGATGCGCGCAGTCCAGCCATGCTGCATAGCTGGCGTGCTACTCGCACTCATAGTGTTTTGCGAACAAACAGTCTGAAAGATTCATCTCGATCTGAAGCGCGTCGTCCTTGCCAGAGCAATTTATAGTCAGCACTTATTTTTTTGATTGCTTCACTGTGTTTGTGACGTACATCATCATCTTGGACTAATAAATAATCACAGCGTATTTGATCTTTGGACGCAAATTTCACTGAGCCTAGATAAGCAAAAGAAGCACGTTGAGCAGGGCCTATGCCATCAGCAGTCACGCAATCATAGTGAACAGGTAAGGTGGATTGAATTTGTTCTGCAACAGTTGCGTAACTTTTTCCATAGTTGAGCCATGGTAGCCACAACGTCATCAGCAATAACCAACACAACACTACACCACCGGTTGAAAGCACAACAGCACGCCACAACACAGGTGGTCTGCGTGAGAGTCGCCATTGCAGTAATAATCCCCAACCTAGTGTGGCAGCTAGTGCAACTGCAAAAGCAAAGAAATTAAATTCAGGTTTAAAGCCAGGAGCAAGTCGGAAAGCATTTTTTGCTAATTGCACTGGCCATCCAGTTTGTTTAGCAAGCCAACCTAACCAAATGAATGCAGCAATCGCTGTGAGTGTCATGACTGAGAACCAGTCAATCGCATTGATGCCACCACGTTTAAAGGTAGGTAAACCAAATGCGGCCAACATGACTAAAGGTGGCAAGAGTGTGAGTAAATCTGCATTACCTGCCAGATTAGAAAAAATACAGGTTATGAGTACAGCTACTAAAGCGATAGTAGGGAGTTGTATGTGTAGAACATGTTGACGTCGCCATGCATACACAGCCCAGAATGCAATCGGCCATGCTGGCCATGCAAACCAGATTAATGATTTCATGAGTGAAGCAAAAGTATGTAGTTCTGCTTTTGCGAGTTGTGCATGATGCCATTGCAACCATTCTGCAATAAAGCCAGGTGCAGGTTGCTGCCATTCATGCAGCATGATCCAACACAGAGGTAAGGCACCTGCAATCAGCAGGCTGAGTATGAGTTTGATGAGTAACTGTCGATCACGCCATCCTGCTAACAAGATGAATGAAACATACAGTGCCACTGGCACTATCCATCCACGTGTAAGAACTAAACAACCTAATGCTAGCCCTAAACCTGCTGCAGAACGCCACGTCTTCGTATCAAACAAACAGGTGCCGGCATATAAGCTCGCAGCGACTAATGACACTTGTAATGCAGGTGCTGCAGTTTCATGACTGCGTAAAAGCAAACCAAGACACGCTATGTAAATCAGTAATGCGCCATCTGCGAGTGTGCGGCCGTAATCACGTGGTGCAGGTTGACCACCAAAAGCGAGTTTAAGTGGTTGCGCTTCTTGACGTCGTCCGAGTACATATACCGTGCGCCAAATTGCAACTGCACCGATAGCAAAGAATAAGAGTGTAGAGAAGCGAGCGGCTAAAGCATCACCTGTAATCCAACCGAATAGTTTGATGAGGATGGCACCTAGCCAAAAAGCCAGTGGACCTTCTTGAGGCATCGCTAAGCCAGCGATATTTGGAGCTAGCCAATCAGATAAAGAGCCATGCGCCATGGTCCACATAATGCCAAACCCAGCTGCATCATCGGTGCGCCAAGGATCACGTCTGAGTATGCCGGGCACCATATACAACAAGCAAAGCGAAATCAAACCCCAGCGAGGCAGGATAGTAGTGGCAGCGGCGGCGAGACGGACAGGCTTCATGCAGGCAAATAGTTTAGG
>CANGLD010000203.1 GCA_947454475.1 Oxalobacteraceae bacterium | reverse complement strand
GTAGAAGAAAATCTTTTAATGGGCACATTGTCTGGTCGCCAAGGTGCTTGGAATCTTGCTCGCGTATTTAAACTTTTCCCCATACTGCAAGAAAAACGTCATATGCCATCCACTTCATTATCAGGTGGACAGCAGCAAATGGTTGCGATTGGGCGTGCCTTAATGAGCAATCCTCGTTTGCTGTTATGTGATGAAATTTCATTAGGCTTAGCACCGGTCGTGATTCGTGAAATTTATGCAGCACTACCTGCGATTATGGAAGAGGGCATGTCGCTGTTAATCGTCGAGCAGGATGTGCAGTTAGCGATGCAAGTGTCTTCGCGTGTGGTCTGCTTACAGGAAGGCTTGGTGTCTTTAGAAGGTAAGTCGGGTGAATTAACGCGTGATCAAATTAGTAAAGCCTATTTTGGTATCTAGACCATGACAGAAATTATTCTACAAGGCTTATTACTGGGTGGTTTGTATGCGCTATTCGCATTAGGTCAATCACTTATGTTTGGTGTGATGCGTCTGACAAATACAGCGCAAGGTGATTTTATTATTCTGGGTGGTTTTTTTGCGATTAGCATGGTGGCAGCAACAGGGTTGTCGCCAGGACTAGGATTAGTCGTCATCATTCCGATCGCTTTTCTAGCTGGCTATGTCTTACAACGCTTTGTATTAAATGGCACCTTAGGCCGTGATCCTCTGCCATCACTGGTGGTCACCTTTGGTTTATCCATCATTATTCAAAATTTATTGTTAGAGATTTACTCTGCGGATCCACGTTCATTAGATGCAGGCAGTATTGCTTTAGCGAGTTTTTCACTCAGTGATGTAACGGTAGGCGTTTTACCTTTGCTCACCTTCGCGATTGCTGTATTAGCGACGATGTGTTTACAAGCTTTGTTTAGTTATACCTCTTTAGGCAGATCATTTCGTGCAGTGTCAGATGATAGAGAAGCAGCGCAACTCATGGGTTTAAAACCGGCGATTGTGTATGCACAAGCGACCGGCATTGCTTTTATGTTGATTGCATTAGCAGGCGGCTTGCAAGCGATGCGTACGACGATTGCACCATCTGATGGTCCATTACTTCTCTTGTTTGCATTTGAGGCCGTCATCATCGGTGGCATGGGTTCATTTTGGGGCACATTGATTGGTGCTTTGTTATTAGGCTTAACGCAGCAAATAGGTTTTAGACTCGATCCTGGTTGGGGAATTTGGTTTGGTCATTTAATGTTTTTAGTCGTGTTAGTGGTCAGGCCACAAGGACTGTTTCCTAAGACCAGAGGATAAACCTCTCTCATTCAACAAAGAATTTATGCAAGCTTACGAAGTCATACGCAGCAATCGTTTTTCTAAGGTCTTGCCTTGGTTAACACTGCTCATACTCATACCAGCGATTTCATTACCTGTATGGGGTGAATCAAGTTGGATGCGTGAAGTGGTGGAAATCGCCTGTTATTTTTTATTCGCCATGATGTGGAATTTGTTAGCAGGTTATGGCGGTATGGTGAGCATAGGTCAACAAGCCTTTTTTGGTTTTGGTGGCTACGTGATGCTCATATTGGGTAATGAAGCAGGTGTGAATCCCTTCGTTGCTATTCCACTTGCCGCACTCATGACGGCATTGATTGCATGGCCAGTCTCTGTACTCGCATTCCGATTGCAAGGTGGGTATTTCGCGATTGGTTCATGGGTGATCGCTGAAGTATTTCGTTTGTCATTTGCGAATTTACATTGGGTTGGTGGTGGTTCAGGTACGTCACTGACGGCATTACGTGAGATTGATAAAGCAACACGTGAAAGCACAACTTATTGGATAGCGTTAGCGTGTGTCGTGATAGCGATTGCAGGAATTTATTTATTTTTACGCTCTAAGCGCGGACTGGCATTGCTCGCGATTCGTGATAATGAAATCGCTGCAGCTTCACAAGGCATCGATGTGCAGCGTATGAAATTAGCGGTGTATTTAATTGCAGCAGGTGGTGCTGGCTTAGCAGGGGCTTTGTATTTTGTGAGTAATTTGCGCATCTCGCCCGATGCCGCTTTTTCAGTGAACTGGACAGCCTTTGCGATTTTTATGGTGGTGATAGGTGGCTTAGGTCGAATAGAAGGTCCTATCGTAGGTGCATTATTGTTTTGGTTCTTGAATAAATTTTTTAGTGATTATGGATCGTGGTATTTGATAGGGCTAGGTCTACTCGCTATCGTAGTTACTTTATTTTTCCGCGATGGCTTATGGGGAGCATTGCATCGCCGCACAGGATTATCACTGTTTCCTACCCATCGATTTTTAAAAACAAGGAATTAAATGACATTCTCTCCAGAAGCCATTACACAAGCTGCCATCGATAGTTTTGCAGCAGCAGATAATCCACGTCTTAAAACTATTATGCAGTCATTGGTGAAGCATTTACACGCCTTTGCGCAAGAAACAAATTTAACTGAAGCAGAGTGGATGGCAGGCATACAGTTCTTAACTGCGACCGGTCATAAGTGTGACGATGTAAGACAAGAATTTATTCTCTTGTCAGATACCTTAGGTTTATCGATGTTGTTAGTCGCACTACATGACGGTGCACAGCAAGGAGCGACAGAAGCTACTGTGCTAGGACCTTTTCATACACCGGATGCACCTGTACTGAATAATGGTGCTGATATGACGAATGGTGCTCCAGGTGAGCCTTTGTATGTTACAGGCCGCGTTGTCTCACCAGATGGCAAAGCTGTTGCGCATGCCATGGTCGATGTCTGGCAAGCAGATGCAGAAGGACTCTATGATGTACAGCGTGGTGAATTACACAATGAGCGACGTGCGCGTGGATTAATCCAAGCAGATAAAGAAGGACAGTTTGCGTTTTGGACTGTCTTGCCTGAAGCTTATCCAGTACCAACCGATGGGCCTGTGGGGCAGATGTTAGTTAATACAGGACGTCATCCTTGGCGACCTGCGCATATCCATTTCATGGTGAAAGCAGAAGGCTATCAACCACTCATTACGCATATCTTCCGCGAAGGTGATAAGTATTTAAATTCAGATGTCGTGTTTGGTGTGCGTCCATCATTAGTCGGAAAATTTCAATCACATGCATCAGGATCAGCACCGGATGGTCGTGAAATGAAAAATTCTTATTGGACACTCGATTACAGTTTCGCGCTACAAGCAGGATAAATTTATTCTGTTGAGCTTATGAATTCGATCGTACGAATAGCGAAGCGTATTCGTAGGAGATAGTATTTGAAAGATTGCAAAAAAAAATGCCTCGAATTCGTGAGAATTGAGGCAATTAAATAAGGTCTTGAAACGCAATACTTACAAAATCTCTAAAGGTTAGAGTTAACACAGGCGTAAGTTATAGGATGCCAATTGCTGGTGCAACGTAATGTGGCGTAATGATGAGTAATGTTACGTAATGTTACGTAACGTGGTTGTCTCTTTATCTTGTTTATTCGTCCGTATGCAGGTGTTGACTAGCTAAACGATACATTCAACCCTGGTAATCCTATTTGTAAAAACGCGCTAGACCAGACTTCGCCGCGTTCTACAGGATGCGCATCGGTCCAACTGCCAGTGGTGATG
>CANGLD010000202.1 GCA_947454475.1 Oxalobacteraceae bacterium | reverse complement strand
ACTACGCACCATATTCAGTGTTGCTGCCTACGGTATCGAATCGTGCACGTTTCACTGCGGCTGAAAAAGAAGATTACTTCCGTCATTTCCTCGAGCGCAAACCAGAAGGCAGCATTGATGATCGCGTGATCGAAGTGGATTGTAATAGTGCGACAGATGCTGGTTTATATACATTCCGATTTGCAGATGGCACTTCAGTGCGTGCGCGTTATTCTTTTTCCTATAAACGTGTAGGTAATGACTGGCTGATTTCTAGCCATCATTCTTCCGGCATGCCTGAACAACCGCCAAAAGTAGTGGTGCAGGTAGCTGAAGAAAAATCAGTTGAAAAACCCGCGCCTAAGAAAGCAGTCGATCGTAGCGAAAACTGGCAACGTCCAGATGGTTGGGTTCGTTTCCCCTAAATCTCAGCTAGCATCATAAAAAGCACTTGCCTGATTTCAGCAAGTGCTTTTTTTTTGGTCACACCAGATTGATGTTAAATTCAAGGCTAGACTCAACGGAAATCTATCCGAATGGTTAACACTCTACCTTTATGAATTAACTATGAACTCTATTTATCATCAACCTGAACACACTGTTTTGCGCGATCAGATTGCGCGATTTTTGCGTGATGAAGTTGAGCCTTATGGTATGCAGTGGGAACAGCAGGGTTATGTACCTCGTGACGTATTACAGCGTTTGGGCAAAGCTGGCCTATTGGGTTTGATGTTTGAAACTGCTTATGGCGGCGCTGCTTGTGATGCGGTTACGAATCTGGTGTTTGCAGAGGCTCTTTCGCAATCCACTTTTGCGGGTTTTGTGATTACGGTATTAGTGCATACGGATATGGCTAGTCCACATTTACATCATGCAGGCAATCCAGTGCAAAAGCAGCGCTATATGCCTAGCATCATTAGTGGGGATTGTATTGCTGCAGTAGCGATGACTGAAGCTGGTTCAGGATCCGATGTGGCTGCGATGCGGTCACATGCAAAGCGCGATGGCGATGGCTGGCTACTCAATGGTAGTAAATTATTTATTACAAATGGCGTGCACGCTAATCTCTATTTCATCGCAGCGCGCACGGGTCCTGCTAAACATCAAATTTCTATGTTCATCGTAGAAAAAAATACACCAGGATTTAGTGTGGGGCGTTCACTCGATAAAACGGGTTGGCTAAGCTCTGATACTGCTGAACTAGTGATGGATAACGTCAGACTAGGGCCAGAAGCATTGTTAGGTGAAGAACATCAAGGATTTTATTCATTGATGAAAAATCTGCAAACAGAACGCATAGCCTTAGCTGCCATGGCAATAGGTTGTAGCACACGAGCTTTGCAACTTACTTTAGATTATGTGCGTGAACGACAGGCATTTGGCAAATCATTATGGGATCAACAGACCATTCGGCAAAGATTATCCATGATGGATGCTAAAACACGCGCTGCTCGACAATTTATGTATCACTGCGCTTGGTCAGTCACACAAGGACATGACATCGTGCAGGAAGTCTCCATGCTTAAGGCGTTGACAGGTGAGTTAGTGAATGAAGTCGTACAAACTTGCCAGCAATTTCACGGTGGTATGGGTTATATGCGAGAAGCAGCGATAGAACGTTTATGGCGTGATGCGCGCATACTTGCTATTGGTGGCGGTGCAACTGAAGTCATGTTAGAAGAAGTCGCTAAACGTTATTAGATTTTTTATCGCTGTTATTTTTTTGTTGGTGAAATGAGTACGCACTAAATAAGAGCATAAAAAAATTATTTAATTTGAAAAAATAGTTTTAAAAATAAATAATAAAGTGCATGTGAGCTTATCCACAATTTCAGTGGGTAAGTCTGTGGATGACTTTAGGTGGCTGAATCTAAACCGTTGATTTCGTTCATCTAGTTATTCGTGGTTAAAATCAAGGCAGTGTGCACATCTTGAGAATTTCTGTGTTGATTGAGTGGGGATTTTTGTGCTTAAACACTGTGATTGAGCCTGAAATATTTTTAGACATTTAATTTTTGAAACAAGTTATGGCTCTCAAATCCGTTATCTATAAAGCACAATTGCAAGTCGCCGATATGGACAGGCATTACTACGCTGATCATCCATTACATATCGCTTGCCATCCTTCTGAGACATTGCAGCGCATGATGACGCGTGTGTTGGTGTTTGCTTTGCATGCGCATGAATCACTAGAATTAGCCAAAGGCATTTCTGATGTGGATGAACCCGATTTGTGGCAAAAAGATTTAACGGGTGCGATACAACTCTGGATAGAGCTGGGACAGCCTGAAGAACGTCGCATTCTCAAGGCCTGTGGCAGGGCAGAGCAAGTCATTATTTACGCATATGGCAATAATGCGCAGGTGTGGTGGAAGCAAATCGCTAACAAACTCGCACGTGCAAAAAATTTAACGGTGTTGCAGTTAGATGTAGAGACCGTAGCTGCATTAGAAGCCTTATGTCAGCGCACTATGCAAATTCAAGTCACCATACAAGATGGAGAAATTTGGATGCGCGATGAAACACATGCAGTGCAGGTTCAAATAGAAACCTTACAAGCTAAGCAGTAACTGCTTTTTTAATAAGCAAACTGCTTATGATTTATTACGTTGTAGACCCACGGGCAAATTTTCTGCGCTTTTAAATTCAGGTGATGAGAAAAAGGCATCTTGATTTACATACGCAATCAACATATCAGTGGCATCCACTCCCCAAAAGCATCGCTGATTCACGACCGCAGTTGGCACACCAAATACACCGGCAGCAATCGCTTGCTCGCCATGCAGTCGTAAGGTGTTTTTTACTTCAGCTGTTTCCATCTCTGCAGTTGTTATTTGCAATTCTTGCAGCAAGGCTCGCCATGCGTTCTCATCAGTAGGCAAATGACCTTCCTGCCATACAAAGCGAAATAATCTGTCTACTATTGCGTGATCATTCTGTTTCGCTATGCACAAGCGCAATAAGGGTAAAGGATTAAAGGGATGTTGTGATGGCAAACGCATAGGAATGCCATGGCGATGTGCAATCCACAAGCAGTGTTCATAGGTCCATTGACGTTTAGGAGCAATTTCTACTGGGCCTTTGTTATCCCAATGCGCAAGTAAGCCGGCAAACAAGATAGGTATGGGCTGTAGATTTAAAGCCGGTGTTTGTCTTTGCAATAACTGCCACTGCAAATAAGCAAACGGCGAAATGAAATCAAAATACCAAGCGATGGTTTGTTTTGATGAAGACATGAACAGTTAATTTATTATTTATCTGCTGGTAAGCAGTAAGTGGGCATATCGCAATCCGTGCAATTGCATTGGTTGCGCACGAATGCCATGCACTTACCAGGGCCACGTGTTTCTATCATGCCTTGCGTAATAGGATTGGTGGGTTGTTGACATTCAGCCTGCAATCTTTCTTCAAGTGCTGCACGTTGCTCAGCAGTGAGTTTGCCGGTTTTAACTGCATGCACAAATTCCATCTTGCCGCCATTCTCTATCGCCATAGGCGGTTGATCTGCGTAGGCCAGATGAGAGAGGAATAAAAATAAAACAGCAAGTTTTTTCATCATTACTCTAAGGTGTCAGACCAAATCGTTTT
>CANGLD010000201.1 GCA_947454475.1 Oxalobacteraceae bacterium | reverse complement strand
TAGAAACATCCATTGCAAATATTTTTTTAGGCAAGCTCGTTTTGACATGTCGAATCGCATTCCCAATTTTTTCTGCATATTCCTCTGCCTGCTTGACTTCATCCAGATGCTCAATAATGACAATAAACTCATCACCTCCTAATCGAGCGGCTTGATCATCCTTCCCCAATACTGATCGCAACGCATCTGCAACAGAACATAAAATATCATCACCAGCTTTATGCCCTAAAGAATCATTCACATCTTTAAAATTATCTAGATCTAAATAAAACAAAGCTAATCGTTTTTGCGTTAACTTTGATCGCTGAATTGCAGATGGAAGGTAGTCATTTAACCAATAACGATTCGGCAAACTAGTTAAGGCATCAGTGCGCGCCATATTCTCAAGTAACTGAGCTTGTTGTTTAGACTCTGTAATATCGCGCAAAGTGACAGCAATATCTTTACCAGAACTCACTGCCCTTCTTAAGAACCAGCCTGCTGCATGCACTCTACCTGGCAATACACGAAATTCTTCTTCAGCAAACCCTTCTGTTAAAGCACGATCAAAAAAGACACGTAATTTTTTGGCGACATTTGCTGGATAAATATCATTAAAATTTGCGCCTACCAAAACAGCTCGCGACATTCCCAAAATTTCTGCAGCACGCTCATTACAATCCTCAACGATCAAACTAGCCAATTCACCAGCAGCATCAAAATTAGGTCTGACCATAAAAAAAGCTTCGCGCGCACTATCGACTGCAAGCCTAAATGTCTCACGAACCTTAGCTTGATCACGACGACGCGTAACACTACGATTACGAATGATCCAACTCACAAAGCCAAAAACAATTACGAAAAAACTGGCAATTGATGTAATTAAAATATAAGTTTTTTCTACAGCTTCATAAGCTTGTAATGCATTTTTTTTACTAATTGCAGCAATCGTGATTAAAGAATATTCAGAGATTTTTTGCCAAGCGATAATTCTATCTTCATGATCAATAAATTTATCGCCACTTTCTAACATCACACCTTTGGAAGCAAAAAAGCGTGGTGCGATGTTATAGAAACCCATACTTAAATCGCCTTCCCCATTTTTACTAGATAAAACAGGACCACTATCTAAACGTACCGAAACGAAATCACCTTCGCTAATCTGAGATGCATCATGAAAAGTCGCCATGACAGAAGCTTGAATCGCAATCAACACAACACCATCAAACTCACCTTTTGCATTCACAATGCGTCTTACAAAGCGAATCACTGGACGACCTTCTAACAAACCTCGCCCCATTCCAGGACAAATTAATAATTCATCAGAATTACTTTTTTGGGCGGCGATGAAAAAATCTAAATCGCCCATGTAATGGCCTTTTTTCAAAACACGATTACCTGCTACGACAGCGCCTTGAGCATTTATGACCACTGGAAAAATCGTCGTTTGATAAATACCTTTCTTATACTGCTCTTCTAAATCTAATACATCTGCTTTTCTTTCCCATTGATATTTAATAACGCGTGAAAATTGATCAATCTGACTGACGGTTTGTCTAACTTGCTCTACATAAGCAGCTGCTCGCGCTTGAGTTTGTTTTTCCACAGAGAGTAACTGTTGTACTTTATCTGCATTAATTTTCATTAAAGTTATGCTGAATAACGCAGTAACTATGAATAAGCATGTGATGATCCAGACGATCACCATCCTCCTGTCTTGATGCAGGTGTTTTAGCAAAGTCTGGTCTGTCGCATCGTTCATATTGCATTTATCTGCTGGATAGTGATTTCCGAACAGATGTTCTTTTATCGGTTTTAATGGTTGCTATTATGAAAGATTGCCGACAAATATCAACTTGCCACAGAGAAACAAAATAGACGCATGGAATATTTCCCACTGGGAATAGTGCTAGAAAAATGGCGTGGATACTAGAGAAAATCGAATTGAGTGCGAAACGTCTCTGGGAATTTTCAGAGTTTAATTACTCTGAAGAAACTAAATAATTACAAATATTACGGGGAAATAATTTCCATAGACAAATAAAAACCCCCAGCTTGGGTAAGCTGGGGGTTTTATCAAGGTGATGGTTCTTAATTCAGCACCATCAAGACCGACTATTTTTACTTCCAAAGCTCACATTTTGTTTCCGCTTTGGTCATATAGGCCTGATCACCAGGAATGGTTTGTACTAGTTTGTAGTAATCCCATTCATATTTAGATTCAGCAGGCGTCTTGACTTGCATGAGATACATGTCGTGCACCATACGACCATCTGGACGTACTACACCGTTCTTAGCAAAGAAGTCATTTACTTTAGTCGACTTCATTTTTGCCATCACTTTGTCAGCATCATCTGTTCCCACAGCTTTAACTGCATTCAGATAAAACGTGGCTGCAGAATAGTCACCTGCATGCAGCATGGAGGGGGCTTTCTTCGCTTTAGCCATGAATTTCTTAGACCAAGCACGTGTCTCAGGATTCGCATCCCAATACCAACCATCTGTCAGATACATACCTTGAGTCAATTCGAGTGTGAGTGCATGTACATCATTCACAAACATCAGCATGCCTGCTAATTTCATTTTTTTATTGATACCAAATTCACTTGCTGCTTTGATTGAATTCACAGTATCACCACCAGCATTCGCCAAACCCAATACTTGTGCTTTAGAGTTTTGTGCTTGTAATAAAAATGAAGAAAAATCAGAAGCTGCTAGTGGATGTTTAACTGAACCTAAGACGCGTCCACCATTTGCTTTCACGACATCAGAAGCATCTTTTTCTAGTGACATACCAAACACATAGTCAGCAGTCAAAAAGAACCAGTCTTTATTTCCTTGCTTGACCAACGCACCACTGGTACCACGTGCTAGAGCAACTGTGTCGTAAGCATAGTGAATTGTGTAAGGCGTACATTCTTCATTCGTCAGTCTAGCTGTTGCAGCACCGACTGAAATAAATGGTTTTTTCTTTTCTGCTGCAACTTTCGCCATTGCTAGATTGGTTGCAGAATTTGATCCACCAATAATCATATCCACACCTTGCTGATCAAACCACTCGCGCGCTTTACTCGAAGCGATATCCGCCTTATTTTGATGATCAGCTGATATGAATTCAATTTTTTTGCCATTTATAGTGCCACCGAAATCTGTAATTGCCATCTTGATGGCTTCAGCACCGGCGGGACCATCTACGTCAGCATAAACCCCTGACATATCAGTAATAAATCCAATTTTCACTGTGTCATTCGTCATCTGTGCATGAACAGTTGTTGCTTGTCCTGCACACAAAGCCGACGCCACCGCTAATGACAGGATTTTGATCTTAGTCTTCAATTTGGTCTCCCCTTTAAAAATAGCATTTATATAATTACTAAATTAGAAAATAATGTTAACAATCAATGTTAGCACGCGCAACTCTCTCTGACATAACGTCAGTCAATCACAGCAAGCAAACATATTAGTGCCACACATCTTCATCAAGCTTGGCTAGGCTCAAGCATTTCTAAAGACTCTGGCTGAATCATCTGTGAACCACGCAGTCAAAACAGTCAGGATCATCATTTTTGACGACCACACAACTAGGAGGCAGACATGGGACAAACTCAAT
>CANGLD010000200.1 GCA_947454475.1 Oxalobacteraceae bacterium | reverse complement strand
TCCAAACCTTTCCGTTATAGCGCACGTACTTGGGAACTCTCACGTCGCAAATCTGTGAGTCCACATGACAGTCTGGGTGCAAATTTAGTCGTGCAAGTAAAAGGATCCACCGTCATGCGTGTGGTGCCTTTAGAAAATGAAGCCGTCAATGAATGCTGGTTATCAGATCGCGATCGCTTCTCTTATGAAGGTTTGAATAGCAGCGAGCGTTTAACTGCACCTATGTTGAAGCAAGGCGGTAAATGGCAAACCACCGATTGGCAAACTGCATTGGAATATGTAGCCCGTGGTTTAAATAACATACGCAAACAACATGGTGCTGATGCTATTGCTGCTTTGGCTGCCCCTTATTCCACATTAGAAGAAATGAGCTTGCTACAAAAGCTCGTGCGTGGATTAGGTTCAGAGAATATTGATTTCCGTTTGCGTCAATCAGATTTTTCTTTAGATGGAAAAATACTGCCTTGGTTAGGCATGCCTATCCAAGAAGTCAGCCAACTAAAACGTGTGTTGGTGATAGGTTCCTTCTTACGTAAAGATCATCCATTGTTGTCCGCAAAATTACGTCAAGCAGTGCGTCATGGCGCAAGCTTAAGTATAGTGCATGCGAGTGATGATGATTTACTGATGCCGGTTGCAAATAAATGTATCGCTGCACCACAAGCATGGTTGTCATTATTAGGTGAGATCGCAGTCGCTGTTGCGCAAAACAAAGGCGTGACTGCGCCGGCTGAATTCGCTGCATGCCAACCATCTGCTACAGCTAAACAAATTGCTGCAAGTTTAGTGTCAGGTGAACCACGCGCAATCTTCTTAGGTAATGCGGTTGCTCAACATCCGCAAGCTGCTGCTTTGCATGCAGCTGCACAGTGGATTGCAGAACAAACACAATCACATTTTGGTTATCTGACAGAAGCTGCAAATACGGTTGGTGGTTATCTAGCGCATGCAACACCATCTAACGGCAAACATGCACTCGAGTTTTTTAGTAATTCGCGTAAAGCTTATGTCTTATTACATGCAGAGCCAGAATTAGATTCTTACGATCCTCGCTTAGCACGTACTGCACTCGATCAAGCTGAAATGGTTGTGGCATTGTCACCTTATGCGCATGGCTTGGAATATGCTGATGTGCTTTTGCCAATCGCACCATTTGCTGAAACATCAGGCACTTTTGTAAATGCTGAAGGTCGTGCGCAAAGTTTTAATGGCAGCGTCAAACCATTAGGCGAAACACGTCCAGCTTGGAAAGTGCTACGCGTATTAGGCAACTTACTTGAACTAGCGGGTTTTGATTACGAAAGCTCAGAAGCGATACGTAATGAAGTCATAGGGTCGAGCAATGTAGCTGATGCCAACTTCAGTGCAAAACTGAATAACCTCATTAAAGATTTAAAACTCACAGCACCTGCTGCAGTGAGCACAGATCTACAACGTGTAGCAGATGTGCCGATTTATTTTAGTGATGCCATCGTGCGTCGTTCAGCCTCGTTGCAAAAAACAACGGATGCAAAAATACCGAATGTCATGATCTCGCCAGATCTCGCTACTAAACTAGGTTTGCAGAATGGCGATGCAGTCAGAGTGTCACAAGGTGCAGTGCAAACCAAGTTAACGGCTGAGATTGTTGCAGGCTTGCCTGCAAACGTTGTCCGTTTAGCTGCAGGACATGCGTCTACATCAGTATTAGGCGGCATGTTTGGTGCCATCTCTGTGGAGAAAATTTGATGGCTGATTTTCTCGCTCAATTTGTGAGTCAAGGCAGTCAATTACTGGGTCCGTTCTGGCCAGTAGTGTGGAGCTTGATAAAAATTATTTGCGTCGTCTTGCCTGTGATGGGTTGCGTTGCTTACCTGACTTTATGGGAACGCAAAATGATAGGTTGGATGCATGTGCGTATCGGGCCTAACCGTGTCGGTCCTGCTGGTTTATTACAGCCTATAGCGGATGCACTAAAGTTATTGCTCAAAGAGATAGTTGTACCTGCAAAAGCCAACAAAGCATTATTTGTCTTGGCACCTGTCATGACGATCATGCCGGCATTAGTTGCATGGGCAGTCGTACCTTTCGGTCCTGATCAAGCAATTGCAAATGTGAATGCAGGTTTGTTGTTTGTGATGGCGATAACTTCCTTAGAAGTGTATGGCGTCATCATTGCAGGCTGGGCGTCGAATTCTAAATACGCTTTTCTAGGTGCTATGCGTGCATCAGCACAAATGGTGTCGTATGAAATTGCGATGGGTTTTGTTTTAGTCATCATCTTGATGGTGTCGGGTAGTTTGAATCTGTCTGCCATCGTTGCAGGTCAAACTAAAGGGCAGTTTGCTTCCATGGGTTTGAATTTCCTTTCTTGGAATTGGTTGCCACTCTTGCCTATGTTTGTGGTCTATATCATTTCTGGTATTGCTGAAACAGCGCGCCATCCCTTTGACGTCGTTGAAGGTGAATCAGAAATCGTTGCGGGTCATATGGTGGAATATTCCGGTATGTCGTTTGCGATGTTCTTCCTCGCAGAATATGCCAACATGATTTTGATTTCCACACTGGCTTCGCTCATGTTCTTAGGTGGATGGAGTGCACCTTTAGCAGCATTGGAATTTATCCCAGGTTGGATTTGGTTGGGAATTAAAGCCTTCTTAGTCGTGTCGATATTTATCTGGGTGCGTGCTTCTTTCCCGCGCTACCGTTTTGACCAGATCATGCGATTGGGTTGGAAAATTTTTATTCCACTCACTTTGTTTTATTTAATTGTTGTGGCTGTTTGGATGCAATCCGCTTGGAATATTTGGAATTAAGCGATGGCTCATTCAAACACAATTATGTTGACGATGTTAACTAGAGGCTGAAACAAAATGGAAGCCATCAAAGATTTTTTTGGCAGCTTTATGTTGCGCGAACTGTTTAAGGGATTAGCCCTGACAGGTCGTTACATGTTCGCTCGCAAAATCACGGTGCAATTTCCGGAAGAAAAAACACCACAGTCACCACGCTTTCGTGGTCTGCATGCTTTACGTCGTTATCCCAATGGGGAAGAGCGTTGCATCGCTTGTAAGTTATGTGAAGCAGTGTGCCCTGCAATGGCGATCACGATTGAATCTGAACAACGTGATGATGGTTCGCGTCGTACCACACGTTATGACATCGATCTCACTAAATGTATCTTCTGTGGATTTTGTGAAGAGTCCTGTCCTGTGGATTCCATCGTTGAGACACATATCTTGGAATATCACGGAGAAAAACGTGGTGACCTCTACTTCACCAAGCAAATGTTATTAGCTGTAGGTGATCGCTATGAAACAGAAATTGCAGCAAATCGTGCTGCCGATGCGCCTTATCGCTGAGAATGATTATGGAATTTACTACAGCACTTTTTTACGCATTTTCAACTCTGCTTGTGTTTGCAGCAGTGCGTGTCATAACTGACCGCAATCCTGTGCATTCCGCTTTGTTTTTGATTTTATCCTTCTTTTCTGCGGCTGCAATATGGATGTTGTTGCAAGCTGAGTTTCTCGCCATTGTGTTGGTGCTCGTTTATGTCGGTGCTGTGATGGTGTTGTTCTTGTTTGTGGTCATGATGTTAGACATAGACATGG
>CANGLD010000199.1 GCA_947454475.1 Oxalobacteraceae bacterium | reverse complement strand
TCGCATAATTGCGCCCATAATTTTTATTCGAATCGATCGTGGAGCTGTTGATAATGCAAACACCATTAACTTTGCTAGCCATCCCGGATGAATCACTTTTTTATTTCCTAGTGCAGCAAGCGATTCTTGTGCCACCACTTTTGGTGTAGCTGCTTTTCCTAACTGCATTTTTGAACGTGAAGCAAAACCTGTAGCGACCGGACCAGGCGCAACGATGAGTAAATCTACACCAGTCCCTTTCCATTCTTCTTGCAAAGCTTCGCCTAATGCATGCACATAGGCTTTGGTAGCAGCATAGTGAGCCGATCGCGGCACGCCTTGCATAGAAAGGATAGAACTGAGTAAGATAAGTCCACCTCTTCCACGCGCTTTTAATTGACGACCCAAGTGATGTGTCATTGATACTAACGCTGCACAATTCACATTCAGCATATTCATTTCAATTGCTAAATCACTATCAAGGAAATTTCCTGCTGTTCCAAATCCTGCGTTACACACTACCAAGCCAATATCTAATTGATCCGTGATACGAAACATTTTTTCGATTTCATCGCTCTTTGATAAATCAGCTCCAATGACAGGACAAAGAACACCGTACTGACGTTCTAGCCGCTGCGCCAATTTATGCAGAACATCCTCTCGGCGCGCTACCAATAAAACATTGATGCCTGATTGAGCTAATTCTTCAGCAATAGCTTGCCCTATACCCTCTGACGCTCCAGTGACCAAGGCATAAGGACCGTAGCGATGAGCAAAAGCAGTTGAGTTGGTTTTCATGGGACACCTTTTAGTTGACAGTGTCATCATATTAATTCAGAATTGTTGACACCGTCAACTAAAGTGATCAACATGACTTTTTCTTTTCTAGGCCTAGACCAAAGATTTTTAACCCTCAGCTGGTCAGCGCTCAGCTTGGCCTCTAAGGTCTTAGTTATTTACGGCGGAATCATGCTCGTCGCTTTGGGCATTACCTATTTAGTTTCTCTCTCAGATATGAGGACTATTCGTGAGGTAGGTGTTTGGGTAAAGCCCATGAAATTTATGTCAGCTACTGCGCTATTTGCATGGACTACCGTATGGCTAGTGTGTATTGCCCATACATCAGTAGGAAATAGTCAAACTTATATTTGGATTACTACTTTACTCATCATCACCTCTTTGTTAGAGGTGTTGTACATCACTTATCAAGGCTCGCAAGGCGCAGCATCGCATTACAACAACACCGATATGCTGCACATCATTCTCTTCGGTGTCATGGCAATTGCAGCGGTGGGATTAACAGCCTCTCAAGCTTGGCTTGCTTGGGAAATATGGCAAGAGCAAAAAGCAATGGGGCTCTCAGTCGTTACTCTGGGTGTAGTAATTGGTTTACTACTCACCTTCATACTCTCAACAATCAGTGGCTTTATGTTGGGAGGCAATCAACCGCCAGCAGGAGTTGGATTACCTATCGTTGGGTGGCATCTTTATAAAGACATCAGACCTTCACATTTTTTAGGCGTACACGCTCAACAATTTATTCCACTGCTGGGGTTATTAGTAGAACGATTTGCAGGACAATACGCACACTTAGGCTTGATAGCAGGAACAGCAGCGTATGTATCAGCTTGGATGTTTTTAACGTGGGCGTCGTTTGCTAGATGAGTCTACATTAATTAATAAAACAAGATCTCAAATCTACAATTAGCAGTAAGGCTAGGTAATTAACTAAAGGTTAAAGAAATATAACTAAATGCCGATAACCACATAAATACATTGTGTTTTAACGGCGTTATGAAAAAAATAATCTTTTTACTACTAATACTTTCAACCCATATACAGGCTTCTGCACAAGCTCACATGGTCAGTGGATTGAATCCACAACGAAGCTTTACTGGATTATCAGTAGGGTTTAATGCGGACATGAGTTCAACTACTGCAAAATTTGAATCACAAGGATTTAAATTTGAAGGGCTTGGCCGCCAAAATTTCTCTGGCTCTATTCAAGCAGATTACGGAATTACTTTAGGAAGAAAAGGAGTACTGCTTATAGGCGCTAAACGTTACTTAGGCGAGCAAGATCTTCTGAAAGCAAGTGGATTAAGTATCGTTGGAAAAATTACTAAAAAAGATCACACTTCAATATTCGTTGCGCCAGGTATATTAGTCAACGAAAAATCTTTAGCTTATCTGAAAGCATCATATGAGCATTTTTATTTAAACGGTTCAATTGATTCAATCGGCTCTGAAGAGAGACTCATACATGGGATTGGCCTCGGCGTAGGACTAAGAACAGAGATTTCTAAAAGCCTACTATTAAATATAGAAGTATCAAAGATTTACTATACAAACGACTTCACTCTTTTAAATGTAAGTACAGGCTCAACATATGGATCTGTTGGCATGCTACATAATTTTGAGTAAAAAATAACTTAAATTATTAAATCTCAATGAATAAGACTAATTACTTCATTATTTTTCACACTCTATCTCAGCATCTCTAAATGCTTTTAACCTGATTGCCGTATCCGGATGCGTAGCAAATAATCTCTCGACATTACTAGTCGATTTATCTGCTTCATTTTTTTCATGCGTACCACTCAACCTCTCAAGAATATTCACAAAAGCTCGTGGTGATATACAAGCCTTTTGTAAAGCCTGTAATGCATAAGCATCTGCTTCTAATTCCATTTGGCGGGTATAGCGCAGCTGCAATAAGCTTGCTGGCAAGCCTGATGCTATCGAATCAAAATCGCCTATTACAGCAACCATGACTAATCCAGATAGCGTGGATTGCAAGACCTGACGCATAGCATGACGACGATTTATATGACCTAGTTCATGCGCAAGCACGGCTGTGATTTCATCATCATGCTGTGCCAACTGTACTAGTGCATCGGTAATGATGAGTGTGCCGCCAGGTAGTGCTAATGCATTTGCACCAATAAGGCTAGATCTTCTAAACAATAATTTATAGGGAGGGAATTTGGTTTGTTGCTGACATAGTCGCTGCAAATTAGCTTGAATCTGCGCTTGGCGTGCAACTGAAAGTACAGAAGGCTGAAACACATGCTCTTCGAATTCCATAGCTTGTAAAACCTGCTCACCCATCGCTGCTTCCGTTGATAGCGGCATGGCTTGGGCAACTTGCTCAGCCAAGAAGGGGACTCCATAAGAGATAAAGCTCCATATCAACGCAACTGTAAGAGTGAGCGCTAATACGATATAGCGGAAATTATTTTCTAAAGCATAAATAATTTTTGAGGATGTTTTGCTGGTCGAGAAAGAAGTGAATTCATTAGACGGATGCTGTACTTCCAATCTACCACCATCCTCTAATTCAATTACGCGAGATGCATCAGCTACTGCTGTTTGAATCGTGTACTGATTCTTACGGTAAGCATAGTGCTTATCTTGAGCCTCAAAGGACAATCCCTCTTCATTCAGAGTTACGCTGACTTCATGTGCAGTCGCACGAGTACCATCAAAGAATCGCGCTGAAAATTTCATCCTAATACAGGAAGATCTACATCAAAGAACTCACCTATCTCTTGTCCAGTAGCGGCGAGTTGTTCTATTTTTCCAGCTACGAAATGATCAAAATTAGCATCACCTTTG
>CANGLD010000198.1 GCA_947454475.1 Oxalobacteraceae bacterium | reverse complement strand
TTTTTCATTGATTAATCTCCAAACAGTTATAACAAGAAGTACTGTTTGGAGATTCTTCACTCTTATACTAGCTAAAAACGAACGAATTTAAGCTTTGTGTCACGAATAACTAAAGTTTGATACAGTTTGATACATACTCTCAGTTAACTTTTAGCGCAGGATATGGTTTTTAGAGCGATATCTTGTTAGCAGAAGTGTCTGTTTTCTTCGTCTCACTTTGATACAGTTTTGGGCATGGTCATGAATCACAATTCGAGTGCTAATGATTCGGTGTATACCTCGCGTGTTGCGCGGTCTATGCCTGTGCTCGCATCATTAACGCCCGTACATGGCTATCCCAGTAAGTTAAAGATTTATCGAATTGCTGGTAGTAGGTTTTGGCAGGTGCGGTGTTTTATGTCAGGCCGTATGCATGTGCGGAGTTTGCGCACCATTGATAAAAGCACGGCAACGGAATTAGCGAAGCGGTTTTATGAAGAATTATTAGTTAAGCACAATCAAGAGGATGAAAGTGAAATTGCAGGTCTTGATCGAATTATCAATAAACGTGTGGATTTGCAATTTAGTCTGGAAGCGATCGCTAAAAAAGCATTAGAGGTTGAGCGTGGTCGTATGTTGCGAGGTGAATTAGCTTTGCAATCATTTAAATCTTTGCGCAGTCGATTCATGCGTAAGATTTATCCGTTTTTTCAAGATAAAGATATACGCACTATTACGCATAAAGACTTGGCAGTGTTTGTTAAGAGTTTATCTGATTCGCTCGCATCAACGGTGACGATTAGTCAGTATATGCAGTCTGTGCGTTTGGTTTTTAAGTATGCACTCGTAAATAATTTGGTCGACAAAATTCCTCCCTTCCCAAAAATTAAAATTGATTCTCAGCCGCGTGGTGGATTTACGGCTAATGAGTATTTGCGTTTGCTGCGTGCGGCTAAGTCTTTGGCGAAGTTACAGGAAGAAGAAAAGCCAGGGACGCATAGAGATAGAGCGGGTGGTATTTTTACTAAAACCGCATCCGTGCCCATGGAGATGGCGTGGGTGATAGGTTTTATGGTGAATAGTTTTATGCGCCCGACTGATCTTAAATTCATACAGCATAAACATGTGGAGATAGTCCGTGGCGAGCATTTATATTTGCGGCTTACTTTGCCTGAGACTAAGCGACATAAAGCACAGATTGTGACGTTACGACCTGCAGTGAGGATTTATCAGAGTTTGTTGCGTTATCGAGAGAAGACTGCTGCTGTGAATAGAGAAGATTATTTATTTTTACCGCATATAGAAGATAGAGATGCAGCGAGTGTGGTGTTGTCTATGAATTTTAATAAAATTTTGAGTGCAACTGGATTAAAGACGGGGGAGTTAGGGCAAGCTAGAAGTTTATATAGCCTACGACACACGGCGATTATGTTTAGGCTTTTATATGGCAAGGGAATTGATTTGCTTACCCTCGCTCGCAATGCGCGTACATCTGTGCAAATGATAGAAGAATTTTATGCGTCGAATCTCACTGCTGAGATGAATATAGGTTTATTACAAAGTAAACGTGGTGGTGTGGCAAATAATGCACTAAGACGCGGGTAAGTTGGTGTTTTGTTTTTTCGTACGATTACGCTGCGCTAATCGCACCTACGATGATGAAATTAATTGAATGTTGTAAGTAGGGCGCAATGCATTGCGCCGAATGATATTGATCTTCTCTAGCTTAGATTAATAATTAGTAATAAGAGTCTCATCATTTTATAAAAAGCCGTACCATTTCGTAGTGATTTAAATTACGTACTACACAAGAATCAAATAAGTCTGTTTACAATGCTGATTTTAGGTATGGTGAATGCTGCGTAATGAAAAAAATCTTATCTGAGTTATTTCCCTCGATTTTCAAGAAAGCATCACAACTTAATGATGTGATTACAGTAGGTGAGCAGCTATTCGCTCATTGGGTAACCGCAGTGAATCGTTGTGATGTGAATGCGGTTATGCAGTTGTTTGCTGCTGATGCGATTTTTTACGGGACATCAACTAAAACACTGATAACGAGTAGTGATGGTATTCGCCAGTATTTCGAACAAGCGTTTGCTCAACTTCAGCCGCTCTCTATGTCGATTGATAATAAAAAAATGCTATCTGTTTCTGACAATGCCATGCTTTTAGCATGCTCAGATAAGTGGGTGGTGAAGCTAGATGGCCAGCAGCAAGTCATGTTTGGGCGATTAGTTCTGACTGCTGCAATCCGACAGGGGCAATGGAAAATCGTGAGTTTCCATCGATCTGTGATGCCGGATTGATTGACCTACTTTATAAATAGGTGGTTTGTAACTTAAAAAATTAATCATTTAAGTCAAAATATAATTCAAGATAATTAAGTTAATTATGAATGATTTGGTGTAATTAATTTTACCGTTGGAAAATAATTTTTGTATCTTTTCGCATCTCGAGTGAGTAGGGGAAGTTTACTGGTAGCCGCATGTGCTCCAATATAAAAATCACTCAATACATTATTTTTCATCCCTCCCTTTCTACGATACTGTAGGAAAGCCTTTCCTGCTAAAAATAAAGCTTCTCTTGGAAGTTCTAGTAACTCAAGCTCCATTTTCTCAAGTGCTTCGTTGAGTGCTTCTACCTTAGAAAAGCTGAGAGACAGCTCAGAATAAATGATGGGATTGATGATGAGTTTATGAATTTGAGATTGTGTCCTTAATTGATCAATAGACCAATCTGACCAGTCTGGATCGTTCTCTAAAACATCGATCAATACATTTGTGTCAACTAGCATATAGATAAAATCAAAGATTCTTAATCCCATTCTTCTTTAAATATCATTTCGAAGCAATGCCATTAAGTCCTGAGTTCGCCATTTGATATCAGCTTTGCCGCGAACGGCAGAGAAACGATCTGGTTTTTGTCTTTTTTTAGTGATTTTTTTTTGAAGTACAACTTCGCCCTCATGATTCACGGCAAAATCTAATTGCATTCCTGGGACTAGTCCCAAGGCATCCCGAATTTGTTTTGGGATAGTTATTTGACCCTTTAGAGTAATCGTTGTAGTCATTGACCTTCCTTTTTTGGTATTACCGAAAATAAAATGGTAATACTAGCTGGCATATTTGGCAAGTTTTGCGCATCAGCGATTTCGGATCAGCAGTGAGATAGATTTGAAAGCTATTTTATGGATAGGCAATCTAAAAAACGAACTAAAAAAATTATTACTCTCTTTTCAAGCGAGGATCAAGAGCGGGAATTTTGGGAGTATGAAAAAACAGATACGACGCTGTATTTCAATACGAGTCAACCTGTATTGGCTGTTTTTAAGAACCTGAAATCTTCAACATTTGACAAGTTTAACGATCTAAATAAATGATGATCGTATGAAATTAAAAGAAGATGTAATAAGAGCGGAAGGTTAATCAGTGATTCCGCTCAACTGCAAATTTAGCTAACTGCATGAGCGCAGTTTTGTGAACGCCTTCGGGTAGGTTATCTAGAGAACTAATAGCACGTTGGCTTGCTTGTTCTGCTTTAAGTCGTGTGTATTCCAATGCGCCGGACCCAGTGATGGCATTCAAGATGTCATCAAAATGTTCTTCATCGCCATGTTC
>CANGLD010000197.1 GCA_947454475.1 Oxalobacteraceae bacterium | reverse complement strand
GTCAGTGAAGAAGTCGCAGCAGCGATGGCACAAGGTGCACTCGCGAATAGCAATGCACAGATAGCAATCGCAACCACAGGCATTGCAGGACCCACCGGTGCTGTACCCGGTAAACCTGTGGGCACGGTATGTTTTGGTTGGGCGACTGCGCATCATGTACAAACAGAACGCTGTGTATTTAGTGGCGATAGACATGCAGTCCGTGAACAAACTACGCAGCATGCATTAAAAAAATTATGTCATTTATTGGAGCAAGCATGATGTTAGAAAATTTCACATTGACTCAAAAACAAGTCAATGGCGTAAAGATTAATTTTCGTCATGGTGGCAAAGGTCCACCACTTTTACTCATGCATGGCTATCCACAAACGCATTTTATTTGGCACAAAATGGCTGATGCACTTGCTGAACATTTCACCTTAGTGATGCCAGATTTGCGAGGTTATGGTGACTCAGAAAAACCGCGTGGCACTCCCGATCATCTGAATTATTCCAAACGTGTGATGGCACAAGATATGGTCGAGCTCATGCAAGCACTTGGTTATACACAATTCGATATTTGTGGTCATGATCGCGGTGGTCGTGTTGCACATAGACTGGCAATTGATCATCCTGCCTGCGTAAAAAAACTTATGGTGGTCGATATTTCACCGACGCGCACCATGTTTGAAGCAACTGATCAACATTTTGCAAATGTGTATTACCACTGGTTTTTTCTCTCTCAACCCCAACCACTGCCTGAGACACTGATTACAAATAATGCAGAGTTTTATTTAACTTACTCACTAGGCTCTATGGGTGCACGTGGCGGGACGAGCTTTTTTGCACCTGAAGCGATGGCAGAATATGTTCGCTGTTTTAAGCAACCTGACATGATTCATGCCAGTTGTGAAGACTATCGTGCTGCTGCCAGCATAGATTTAGTACACGATCAAGATCATGAACAAAACAAGATCGCTTGTCCTGTACATGTGGTGTGGGGAGATCAAGGCGTGGTTGGGAATATGTTTTCGCCTATCGCAGATTGGCAAAAGAAATCTGCTTTACCCGTCACAGGTAAAGCTTTACCAACAGGACATTTCATTCCAGATCAAGCGCCGGAATTACTCATTAAAGAAATCGAGCAGTTTTTTTTAGTGTGATAGCGATGGAAATGTCGCGCGATACTGATTAATCGCATCGCGCGTTTCTTTTGCTACACGTGCAGCAGCCTGAGTAAAATCTTCATCACCCTTAGGTTGCGCATATAAAATCGCACGTGATGAATTAATCATCATGCCACCACCGTTTGCTGTTTGCCCTGCTTGCACGGTAGCTTGTACATCACCACCTTGTGCACCTACACCTGGCACCAATAAAGGCATATCGCCTACCAACTTACGTACTTCAGCTAACTCACGTGGAAAAGTTGCGCCAACGACTAATCCACACTGACCATGTCGATTCCATTTTTCTGCGACTAAGCGTGCGACATGCTGATACAAAGGCACGCCATCAACTTGCAAAAATTGTAGATCTGAGCCACCTGGATTAGAAGTGCGACATAAAATAATCGCACCGCGGTCTTTCCATTCTAGATAGGGTTCAACTGAATCAAATCCCATGTAAGGATTGAGCGTGACTGCATCTGCTCCATAACGCTCAAATGCTTCACGTGCATATTGTTCTGCTGTAGCGCCTATATCGCCACGTTTCGCATCCAGCACGATAGGAATATGCGGATAAGTCTTACGTACATAATCGCAAAGTGCTTGCAATTGATCTTCAGCAGCGAGCGCAGCAAAGTAAGCAATTTGCGGTTTATAAGCACAGGCCACATCGGCAGTGGCATCAATCATTTTTTTGCAAAAAGAATAAATCGCATCCGACTTACCTTTTAACTCAGCCGGAAATTTATTGATGTCAGGATCAAGTCCAACACACAACAAAGATTGTTGTTGATGCGTAGCCGCACTCAGTTTGCTAATGAAATTCACACAGGCCTCAATGAATAAGCAGGAATATCCACATTGTAGCCTGACATGCTATCGTTACCTTATGAACACACTCACACGTAAAGACTTCGCCCTACTCGCCCTCTTGACGCTGACTTGGGGTCTTAACTGGCCCATTATGAAAATCGGTGTGCAGTTTTTTCCGGCACTGAGTTTTCGAGCAATCAGCATGATCGGTGGTCTTGCTGCGATTTGGTTAGCAACCCGCTATCAAAAAGTCTCGCTCAGTGTGCCTAAAGAGCAGATCATCCCCATCATTAAGCTCGCCATACCAAATATGTTGATCTGGCATGTCTTCATGATCTTAGGTGTAAAACTACTCTCCTCTGGACGCGCCGCCACCTTGGGTTACACCATGCCAGTGTGGGCAGTGTTAGCTGGTTTTTTATTTTTTCGAGAACGTATTAATGGTCGCGCATTAATAGGTATCTTACTCGCACTGAGTGGTGCGCTCTTACTTTTATCCAGCGAATTTTCTAAAGTATCAGGTCAACCAATAGGCACTGTGTTTGCCTTAGTGGCTGCTGCTAGTTGGGGATGTGGAACGGTTTTGATGAAACGCTCTAACATCAGCATACCCACTATTACACTCACGTTCTGGATGTTAGCTTTTACTAGCTGCATGATGAGCTTACTTGCTCTCACAATGGATCATGCAGCATTACGTCTACCAACAACGATTGAATGGGCTGCGATTACATACAACGCTGTAATCGTATTTGGCTTTGCCCATGTTGCTTGGTTTAGGCTTGCACGTATCTTGCCACCGGTTGCCTCTAGTCTGTCTGTGATGTTTATTCCGGTGTTAGGTGTATTTGCAGGTATGGCGATGTTAGGTGAAGTCCCACATTGGCAAGATTACTCAGCGATACTGTTGATACTCGCTGCTATGTCTACGGTATTGTTTCAATCAAAATCGAAACCAAGTTAATTCGTTTGATTTTTTCATTAACCATTTTCATACACCCACTGTAGCAAGTTATCCATTGCATCTTTTAATTTCGCTGCTTCAGCATGATTAACTATACACACCACGATCATTCTTTTACCTGATCGTGCTGTGACATAGCCGGCAATACCTGCTACTTCTGTCAAGCTGCCTGTTTTAATATGCGCAAACGATTTCACGCTCAGACTTTCTGCGCGTTTACGCATCGTGCCATCTACACCTGCTAAGGGCAATGAAGCAATAAACTCAGGCATGTGTGGACTCAACCAAGCTGCTTGCAAAATACGTGTAAGTAACACTGCAGAGAGTCTATCTGCTCGAGATAATCCTGAGCCGTTATCGATGATTAATTCAGCTGAATTAATTCCTTTAGAAATTAACCATTGCCTGACTACTGCAGCACCCGCTTCCTTATTTGCAGGTTGATAACCACGCTCTGCAGCTAGTGTTAACAATAACTGTCTGGCCATGACGTTATTACTAAATTTATTAATGTCACGAATTGCATCAGTAAGTGGAGCAGATTGCCATTGTGTGATCTCTTGCGCTTGGACAGGCAACACGCCTTCGCGTGTCACACCTTGCACGCTACCACCCATCTCGCGCCACAATTGTCGCAACGAGCTATCAAAATACTCGTTATGCGTTAATGGATAAGCATGCACTGCAATTGTTTTTTCTCCACATGACAACGC
>CANGLD010000196.1 GCA_947454475.1 Oxalobacteraceae bacterium | reverse complement strand
GATTTAGCGAAGGCGTTTGCAAAACGCGTAGGCAGTAGTGGTGAAGTGTGGCATACCGATATCAATGAATCGATGTTGCGCGTAGGTCGAGATCGTATGATTAATGAAGGGCTGTTAATGCCTACTTTAATTTGCGATGCCGAGCATTTGCCTTTCCCTGATAATTATTTTGATCGTGTATCAGTTGCGTTTGGTTTGCGCAATATGACGCATAAAGATCACGCTTTAGCTGAGATGCGTCGTGTATTGAAACCCGGTGGAAAATTATTGGTCTTGGAATTTTCTAAAGTCACGCCTGCTTTACAAAAACCGTATGACTTATATTCATTCAAAGTCTTACCATGGCTAGGGCAAAAAATCGCCAACGATGCAGATAGTTATCGTTATTTAGCGGAATCGATACGTATGCATCCTGATCAAGATACCTTAAAAACGATGATGCAAGAAGCGGGCTTTGATCAAGTGGATTATTTCAATCTCACCGCTGGCGTCGCTGCCCTGCATGTGGGCATTAAATTCTGATCATTTTTTATTTCTAGAGTCGACATCATGATGTCAGCCTTGCCGCTTGCTGCGACGATCAATCATTTGCTCGCGCGTCAACCATCACTTACTAGCTTATTAAAAACGCATGCAGATAAAACAGCATGCTTTGATGTTGGCGGTTTCCGATTATTTTTATATGTCACTGGCGAAGGTTTGGTGCGCAATAGTAGTCAAGCACAAGCAGATGAAGCACAGCCTGCCGTAACGATACGCATACAACCAGCAGCAATACCCCTGATCCTCGCAGACATGCAGCGCGCTTTTTCTCATGTGACTTTAGAAGGCGATGCGGATTTTGCAAAAACGATTTCCGAAGTGGTGATGCATGTGCAGTGGGACGCAGAAGAAGATCTAGCTCCCTTCGTAGGTGACATTGCTGCAGTCAGACTCACGCAATTTGCACGCACTGCCTTACAAAATTTTAAAACCAGTGGTCAGAATTTCGCAGAAAGTGTGACTGAATATCTGCTGGAAGAAAATCCTGTGTTATTACGCAAAGAAAAAAGACTCGATTTTTCTTCACAAGTCATGACCTTGCGCGATGACACAGAACGACTGACCAAGAGAATTGCACTGCTAGAAAAACACAATCAGGAGCAGGCATGATGTTTAAACTTTTGCGAGCACTTAAAATCGCGCGCGTTGCATTGCGCTATGGCTTAGATGAGATTATTTTATCTGCCAGCTCTGCGCCTCTTTTACTAAAAATTTTATCAGGACTACTTTTCTGGCGTGATTTGCGCGCGCCACGTGGCGAACGTTTACGTCGTGCGTTGGAGGAGTTAGGTCCCATCTTTGTAAAATTTGGTCAATTGCTGTCCACCCGTCGTGATCTATTGGCATTAGATATTGCGGATGAGCTCGCGCGCTTACAAGATCGTGTTCCGCCGTTTTCTTCTGATCTGGCTGTTGCAGAAATTACCCGTGCATTAGGTCGGCATCCTGATGAATTATTCGCTAGCTTTTCACGTGAGCCCGTTGCTTCTGCATCGGTAGCGCAAGTCCATTTTGCCGTATTAAAAAATGGCAAAGAAGTCGCAGTAAAAGTATTGCGCCCTGGTGTACATCGCGCGATTAAAAAAGATATTGCCTTATTGCGTGTCGTAGCCACACTGATTGAGCGATTGTGGATAGATGGGCCACGGCTTAAACCACGTGAAGTTGTCTCAGAGTTTGAAAAATATTTGCATGATGAATTAGATTTAATGCGTGAAGCAGCGAATGCAAGTCAGTTGCGTCGTAATTTTGCAGATTCATCCTTACTCTTAATGCCAGAAATGATGTGGGATTATTGCTCTAGTTCCGTGATTGTGATGGAACGTATGCATGGCATTCCTATTTCACAAACTGCGCGCTTAATCGCTGAGGGTGTGGACTTAAAAAAATTATCACGCGATGGTGTAGAGATTTTTTTCACACAAGTATTTCGCGATGGTTTTTTTCATGCGGATATGCATCCTGGGAACATCATGGTGTCGACAGATGCAGCGAGCTTTGGTCGTTACATCGCTTTGGATTTCGGCATCGTAGGCACGTTGACAGATTTTGATAAAGACTATCTCGCACAAAACTTTCTGGCGTTCTTTCAGCGCGATTACAAACGCGTAGCACAGGCGCATATAGAATCAGGATGGGCGCCTAAGGATACGCGTGTCGATGAACTCGAAGCTGCGGTGCGTGCATGTTGCGAACCTATTTTTGATAGACCGCTTTCACAGATTTCATTTGGTCAGGTCTTACTGCGACTGTTTCAGACTTCTCGTCGCTTTAATATCGAAGTGCAGCCGCAGTTGGTGTTATTGCAAAAAACGCTATTAAATATTGAGGGACTGGGAAGAGAGCTCGATCCAGATCTTGATTTATGGCAGACCGCAAAACCCTTCTTAGAAAATTGGATGCGTGAGCAACTGGGTTGGCGAGGTTTATTAGCACGATTAAAAACGGAAGCGCCACATTACGCGCAATTACTTCCACAGTTGCCGCGCTTATTGCATCGTGTCTTGTCTGTTCATTCAATACAGCAGCATGACTATGATGGTATGTTGAGTCAGATATTAGCTGAGCAAAGAAAAACCAATAAATTCATTGCGCGCATTATCTACTTTAGTGGTGGTCTGATTGCGGGCATCTTGCTTGTGCAATTGTTCTATCAATTTCAGGATGCTTTTTACTAAGTACGACTGATGAGAGTCTGTTGTTATGGCTCTATAATTACCCCAATTTTTTAATACTGACTTCTGCTTGGGAGTGGCTATGACAACCCTGGTGACTTTCGTTATTTTGTATCTCATCATATCGGTAGCGATAGGTTTATATGCTGCTCGATTAGTACATAACTCCTCCGACTACACAAACGCAGGACGCTCGCTGCCACTTTATATCGTCATTGCAACCGTCTTTGCTACGTGGTTTGGTTCAGAAACAGTGTTAGGCATTCCTGCAAAATTTGCTAGTGAAGGATTGCGTGGGGTGATTGAAGATCCCTTTGGCGCTTCATTATGTTTAATTTTTGTTGGGCTGTTTTTAGCGCGCAAACTGTACCGCATGAATTTACTCACCATTGGTGACTACTATCGTTTTCGCTATAACAAAGTAGTGGAAGTCATTGTTTCATTGTGCATAGTGATTTCTTATTTGGGTTGGGTGTCGGCGCAAATCACAGCATTAGGTTTGGTATTTAATATTTTGTCGCAAGGTGCCATCTCTATGTCTATGGGCATGGTGATAGGTGCAGCGATTGTATTGATTTACACCTTATTTGGTGGCATGTGGTCAGTAGCACTGACAGATTTTTTTCAGATGACGATTATCGTGATCGGCATGCTGTATATCGCTTATGTGGTCGCTGATATGGCAGGTGGTGCGGGTGTAGTTTTTGAGCATGCATCCAAAGAAGGAAAATTGGTCTTTTTCCCTCAGCCTACGACAGCAGAGGTATTAGCTTTTATTGGTGCTGGTGTAACCATTATGTTTGGCTCAATGCCGCAGCAAGATGTGTTTCAGCGTGTGATGTCGGCGCGTAGTGAAAATATTTCAGTGACTGGTGCAGTAGCAGGTGGTTCGCTGTATTTTATTTTTGCTTTTGTGCCTATGTTTTTAG
>CANGLD010000195.1 GCA_947454475.1 Oxalobacteraceae bacterium | reverse complement strand
TTCGGATTAGCAACCTGCTTTGCTGTTGTAAAACCAAATAAAATTTTTCTAGCAAAGGGGACTAACACTTTATTTGACATCAATAAAGAAGCATCTGCATTCACTATCGCTAATGGCACGCCACATAATTTCGCCATCAGTCCACCAGGCACAGTTACGTAGCCACCCATACCCACGATGACATCAGGTTGACGTTGTCGAATAATGGCGCGACAACTGAGCAATCCTTTCAACATTTTTATAAGACCAATTGCACTATGCTTAAGTCCTTTACCACGTAGCCCACTAAAATCAATCGCATCAAACAACAGTCCATGCTTAGGTACGATGTCGGCTTCCATACCACGCGTAGTACCCAACCAAGTCACTTGCCATCCACGTGCACGCATGGTGTCAGCAATAGCAAGGCCAGGAAAGATATGACCTCCCGTACCTGCTGCCATCACCATTAAATGTTTGATGTGAGTACTCATGTTCGTGTGCCTCGCATCATGGATCGATTTTCATAATCAATACGCAACAAGATAGCAAGGCCTATACAATTAATCAGCACGCCCGATCCGCCATAACTCATTAAAGGCAATGTCAAACCTTTGGTTGGCAATAAACCTAAATTCACACCCATGTTGATGAATGTTTGCGCACCTATCCATATGCCTATGCCTTTAGCTGCCAATCCTGCAAAGGTGTTGTCGAGCACAATGGCTTGTCTGCCGATTTCAAAAGCACGTCTGACTATCCAATAAAATAAAAACGTGACGATCAATACACCCGCTAGGCCCAACTCTTCACCAATCACAGCGAGTAAGAAATCTGTATGTGCTTCCGGTAGGTACTGTAATTTTTCTACGCTAGCACCTAATCCCACACCAAATAATTCACCGCGACCAAATGCAATGAGCGAGTGCGTGAGTTGATAACCTTTACCTAAAGGATCAGCAGTCCAAGGATTAAAAAACGCAATCATGCGTTCTTGTCGCCATGGTGAAAACAGAATCGCTAAGGTGAAAATACTCACCAGCAAACCCATCATGCCGCCAAACCAAATCACATTAAAACCACCCAAGAACAAAATGCCCATCGCAATACATACGATGACACCAAACGCTCCCAGATCTGGTTCCCACAATAAAAGCACGCCGACTGCAGCGACCGCACTCGCCATAGGGAGAAATCCCTTGCGTAACTTGTCCATATATTGCTGCTTACGTACGGTGTAGTCAGCTGCATAAATCACGAAGACTAATTTCATTAACTCAGAAGGTTGAAATCGCAGACTACCCAAACCTATCCAACGACGTGCACCCTTCACTTCTTTGCTAATGCCAGGTATGAGTACAACAACTAATAACACCAAGCCAGCTACCAACATGTAAGGTGCTAAGCGTTGCCAAGTCTCTATGCGCACACGAAATGCCATCACACCAGCAAATAGTCCCACCATGACAAACACAGCTTGTCGAGCTAAGTAGTGATGACCTTTTACTTCTGTTGCAGCACTTGATGAGTCCGGCATCGCTATCGAAGCGGAATACACCATGACGACTCCGGCAAGTAACAACAATACGGTTACCCATACCAGTAACTGATCAAATTCCATCATGCGCGAACGCTGACCCAGAGAAGTCTCCGGTAAGCTCGCCTCACTTTGAAATAATTCAGTTACACCGAGTTTCATGCACAACTCCTCATGCCACTACCTCGCCCTGCGATAAACCTAATTCACGCACTGCATCTACAAATACTTTGGCTCGCTCCGCATAATTCGTAAACATATCTAAACTGGCACAAGCGGGTGAAAGCAATACTGTGTCGCCTTGATTTGCAATGGAAGCTGCTTGCATGACTGCTTCATACAAGGTTGCACAGTCACGCATCTCTACGGAAGTATTCGCCAATGCTTGTCGAATTACTGGCGCATCACGACCGATTAAGATGACTGCACGTACATGGGCAGCAACTGGAGTAGCGAGGGGTGAAAAATCTTGACCCTTACCATCACCGCCAGCAATCAAAATCAAATTCGGGTTAGTGTCGCTACCTAAGCCATGTAATGCAGCTACCGTTGCACCTACATTGGTACCTTTGCTGTCATCGACATAATTCACATCACGAATTCTCGCGACTAATTCAACACGATGCGGTTCACCTTGATACTGTCGTGCAGCATGCAGTAAAGGCGCTAATGGCAAACCAATTGCGCGACACAAAGCGATCGCAGCTAAGGCATTAGTCGCATTGTGTTGACCACGAATTTTTAAGGCATCAGCAGGCATGAGCTTATTCATGAATAGCTCAACTTCATGCTTAGTATTTTTACGTCTACGCTTTTCGCTTTTTTCTGTTTCTTCAGAACCAACCGCTAACAATAGCCATTGCATGCCATGTTCTGTGATTAGTCCTAATGCATCAGGTGTATCAGGAACATCTGAACCAAAGGTCACACATTCTGCTGTTGCCTCTTCCATTTTCATGCAGAGTGCATCTTGGCGATTCAGTACTCTCACTGTGTGTTCACCAAAAATACGCTGCTTATCTTTTGCGTATGACTGCATGTCACCATGCCAGTCGAGATGATCTTGTGTGATGTTTAATACTGTCGCTGCATCTGCCTGCAAACTATAAGTTGTATGCAATTGAAAGCTAGAGAGCTCTAACACCCAACAATCTGGCAAAGCATCTTTGTTGACTGCTTCTAGTAATACATCCAATGCTGCTGGACTAATATTGCCTGCCACTTGTACTGATAAACCTGCTTGCTTACAAAGTAAACCGGTCAAACTAGTAACGGTGGTTTTACCATTCGTCCCTGTAATCGCAATCACTTTAGGTTGGTAATGTCGCTCTTCTTTTAATGCAGCCAAAGCTTGTGCGAATAATTCAATCTCACCCCAGACTGGAATATTTTTTTCAGCAGCAATGGGCAATAACACAGCCAACTCTTCTTGTGGATTTAATCCAGGACTGACTGCAATAAAATCGATATCGTCTAATAAGGCTGGCGTAAATTGACCGCCTATAAATTTCGCCAACGGCATTTCAGTTTGCAAAATAGCGAGCCGCTCAGGAGCTATCCGTGTGTCAGCAACACGCAAGCGTGCTTGCGCATGCGTTAGCCAACGCGCCATTGCCAGACCTGATTCACCCAGTCCTAATACGAGCACATGTTTATCGCGATATTGCATACTTCGTTTTCTCTTATCCTAATAATTAACGCAGTTTGAGTGTCGATAGTCCTAACAACACGAGCAACATAGTGATGATCCAAAAACGCACAACAACCTGCGTTTCTTTCCAACCCTTTTGTTCATAGTGGTGATGTAGAGGCGCCATCAATAAAATACGTTTGCCTACACCTGTACGATTTTTTGTGTATTTGAAATAACTCACCTGCAGCATGACTGACAATGTCTCTGCAACAAAGACACCACCCATCATGAACAACACAATCTCTTGACGCACAATCACAGCGATCGTTCCGAGTGCACCACCTAATGCGAGTGCGCCTACATCCCCCATAAAAACTTGTGCGGGATACGCGTTAAACCATAAGAAGGCCAATCCAGCTCCAGCCATCGCACCGCAGAAAATTAATAATTCACCTGCGCCGGGTATATGTGGGATGAATAAATATTTTGAATAGGTCGCACTACCTGCAAGATAAGCAAACAAACCTAATGCAGAACCC
>CANGLD010000194.1 GCA_947454475.1 Oxalobacteraceae bacterium | reverse complement strand
CATCATTCAGCCTCCATACCGAAGCGCTGAAATAAACCGGGCAATAGCACTAAGGTTAATAAAGTGGAGCTGACTAATCCACCTATCACTACAATCGCGAGTGGGCGTTGTATTTCAGAGCCTGGTCCTGTTTGTAAGAGCAGAGGTAATAAGCCAAAAGCAGCAATGCTCGCTGTCATCATTACGGGTCGTAATCTACGTTTTGCGCCTTCTGTTACTACCTGCAGTGCGGAGAGACCTTGCTCTTTTAAATAATTAAAGTGCGTGACCATCACTAAACCATTTAATACAGCGATGCCCATCAGTGCAATGAAGCCAACTGAAGCTGGTACGGATAAATATTCTTGTGTGATGAGTAAAGCAAACACACCGCCTATGAGTGCAAAAGGAATATTCAACAACACGAGTAAAGCTTGTCTGACTGAATTGAAAGTCATGTATAGCAAAACAAAAATCAATAAGAGGGCGATAGGTACGACAATCAATAAACGTTTTGCGGCACGTTGTTGATTTTCAAATTGTCCACCCCACGTAATCCGATAACCAGTTGGCAAAGCAATTTGTTTAAGGGTGCTTGCTTTTGCTTCATCAACAAAGCCCACCAAATCACGATCCCGAACATTGGCGCGGATAACTACCATACGCGATGAATTTTCTCTTTCTATTTTTACTGGGCCATCCATAGGGACTAAGCGCGCTAATTGCGCCAAAGGTAGTGCGCGACCACCAGCAATTGGTAGTCGTAAAGATTCAAATAATGCAGGCGACATTTGTAGTGCAGAACTGCCACGCACCAGTAATGGTAGGCGGCGGCCTTCTTCTATCACCACGCCTAAAGTGCGGCCTTCAATTAAAGCGCGTAAATCATTTTGTACTTCTTCTACGCTTAAGCCAAACCGTCCAATTGCTTGCCTATCTAATTCCACTTGCATGTACTGCATGCCAGAATTTTTAACAGTGATCACATCTTCATTGCCCGGAATGGTTTTCAGCAAAGTCACCATTTTTTGTGCAAGATCATTTAAAACTTTTAGATCGGGACCATAGATTTTGACAGCAACATCACCACGCACGCCAGATAACATTTCTGATGTGCGCATTTCTATAGGTTGGGTAAAACTAGAATTCAATCCTGGAAAATCATTGCCAATTTGTCTTAATTGATCGATTAATTTTTGCTTATCAGGATTGCGCCATTCGCGTTGAGGTTTCAAGACCATAAAGGTATCGGTTTCATTGAGTCCCATAGGATCCAAGCCGATTTCATCCGAGCCCACTCGCGCAATAATACTTTGCACCTCAGGCACTTCTTGCAAAATTCTGCGCTGCAAAGCCATATCAATCTCATTTGATTTTTTGAGATTAATAGACGGTAGTTTTTCTAACTGCATGAGTACATCGCCTTCATCCAAAGTAGGCATGAAAGATTTGCCTATAAATGGAAAAGCAATGGCCGCGAGTAGTAAAGCACTCAGCGCAGTAATTAAAACTTTGCGCTGATTTTGTAATGACCAATCTAATATGGTTGAGTAAAGTTGATCGAGATGCCTCACTAACCAAGGTGTTTCGTGTGTAACTTGTTTCAGAATAAAAGAAGACAGAACAGGTATGACTGTTAATGACAAAATCAAAGAAGAGGCCAGTGCAAAAATAATAGTCAGTGCAACGGGCGTAAATAATTTCCCTTCTAATCCTTGTAAGCTAAGTAAAGGTAAAAACACGATAACAATAATAGCGATGCCGGCTGTAACAGGAGCAGCAACTTCGGAAGCGGCTTGTAAGATCAAATGGGGTAATGACAATTCTTGATGTTTATGTTCTGCGATGCGTGCTTCTATGTTTTCAACTACCACCACGGCCGCATCGACGAGCAAACCTATAGCGATAGCTAAGCCACCGAGTGACATCAAGTTGGCGCTCAGGCCAAAAAAATGCATGAGCACAAAAGTACTTAAAGCGGAGAGCGGCAAGATGACTGCTACTACAAACGCTGCACGTAAGTTGCCGAGAAATAGAAATAATAAAATCAACACCAGAACAATCGCTTCGCCTAATGCTTTCGTTACTGTGCCGATAGCGCGTTCAACTAAATCACCACGATTATAAAAAGGCTTGATCACCACGCCTTTAGGTAAATGTAGATTGAGTTCGTTAATTTGTTCGCTGACGTTATCGACTAATTCACGTGCATTCGCTCCGCGCAAACTGAGAACCAAACCTTCAACGGCTTCGTCTTTGCCATCTTTGGTAACACTGCCATAACGTGTCAGACTGCCGATTTGTACTGCTGCGACATCACCGACACGTACTGGTAAACCACCACGCATACCGAGTGAAATAGCGCGTACATCATCCAGAGTGCGTATGCTGCCTTCAGTTCTAACTAAGAGTGCTTCTTCGTTTTCTGAGAGACGTCCAGCACCATCATTGCGATTATTTACTTCAAGTGCATGCTGCAACTCTGCAAGCGACAAAGATCTTGCAGCTAGTGCTGCCATATCGGGTATCACTTCAAAACTTTTTACCATGCCGCCGAGTGCGTTTACATCAGCGACACCTTTAATGCTGCGCAAAGCAGGACGGATTGTCCAATCAAGTAGTGTGCGTTTCTCAGTGAGAGAAATATTCCCCTCAATAGTGAACATAAAAACTTCACCGAGTGGTGTCGTGATAGGTGCAAGGCCACCATCGACACTGCTAGGTAGGCTAGCTATTACACCAGATAAACGTTCATTGACTTGTTGGCGCGCCCAATAAATGTCTGTGCCTTCTTCAAAATCGAGAGTGATATCTGCAATCGCATATTTTGATTGCGAACGCACCACACGTTGATTCGGAATGCCCAGCATCTCCCTTTCTATGGGAGCAGTGACGCGTGTTTCGACTTCTTCTGGCGTCATGCCAGGTGCTTTCATAATAATTTTTACCTGTGTCGATGAGACATCAGGGAAAGCATCGATCGGTAAGATTTGAAATGTGAGGAAGCCGCCTAAGGCAATCGCTAGCGCTGCTAGCAATACGAGCAGACGTTGTGACAGAGAGAGAGCAATCAGTCGGTTTAGCATTACTTTGATTCGGCGCCTGTCGTGCCCAACCCTAACCACAAGCCTTTTAAACTGGCTAAGCCTTGCACTGCAATTGATTGCTTCGCTGTCAAAGCGCCTTGCACAATAACTTGATCAATCGCGCGACTCACAACGATGACTGGTACAGCTTGCACACCCTCTGCATTACGTACAAACACAAATTCATTCGAACCGTTTCTAACTAGCGCTGCAGAGGGAAGTGACCAACCTGAAGCAGTCGGCGCTTTATTGCTAATCGTCGCTTCTAGATACTGACCAGGTTTCAGACATTTATCTGCACTCGGCAATGAAGCGCGCACCATGATTAACTGATTGGATTCTGAGAGTTGTGATGCAACTGCAGTGACCTTGCCGGCTTGTGCGCAAGATTTAGTTTTAACGACATCACCTACAGCGATGTGTTCAGCTTGCGCGCGGCTAGCTTGTAACTCTAACCAGAGTTCACCACTACGAGCAACTTTAGCCAGTGGTGCACCGGCTTCTATGCGTTGACCTGGTGTCACCATCCATTCCAACACGCTACCACCTGCACTTGATTTGATTTCAATCACAGGAGATAAACCAGATGGATTGTGTAAACGCGCGATAGCAGAGTCAGATAAGCCAGCTAGCTTTAACATTTG
>CANGLD010000193.1 GCA_947454475.1 Oxalobacteraceae bacterium | reverse complement strand
TTTTGGAGATTAAAAAATGAGAAATACTAAAATTGCATTAGCAGTCTTGGCTTTAGTAGCTTCGACCGCAGCAATGGCTGAAGGCGCAACTGTATACGGTACTTTGGACGTATCTGCTGGCAAAGCAACAAATGACGTTATGCATTTCGACGGGTCAGGTAACTGGGCAGGTTCGATTTTTGGCTTCACCGGTTCCGAAGATATCGAAGGTGGCTTAAAAGCTACTTATACTTTGGAGTTAGGCTTAAATGCTGGCACAGGTCGCCGCGCAAATGGCGGTACTGTGATTGGTGATTCTCTTACATCATCTTTCGCAAATCGCCAAGCTAACGTTGGTTTGTCAGGCGAATTCGGCTCTGTTAAAGCCGGCTTACAATTATCACCCTACATCGCTGCCGTAGTAGGCAATGGCGTAACAACTAACAATGAAAGCTTCTACGTACCGTTGTTAGCAATGAGCGGTTCAGTTGCAGCTACTTTTGATCCATCCTCTTTACTAGCTACTACAACTGGCGGCTTTTTCATTCCTAACGCAGTGTCTTACTCAACACCAAGTATCGGTGGATTTAGCGCATCAGCCTTAAAGCAATTCAACGGCGCTGGCGTTGCAAACACCACTGCTGCTGCCACAAAAGACAGAGCTGATTACAGCGCATACTCCGCTGGTTTTGCTGCTGGCGATGTACGCGTTGCAGTTGCTTACGAAGATGCGAATCGTAACCTGATTTCTGAAACAGCTTTAGGTCAAAGTAAAAATACTGCTGTTGCAGCTGGATACACAATGGGCGCAATAAATCTTGCTGCTGCATACATCGATCATAAAGATGTTACAACCAACACATCAACTCACACTTATTCTCTAAGTGGCGCAACTGATGTTACTGAGAAAGTTCAATTAAGCTTGAACTATGCTAAAAATAACAAAACTTTAGCTCAATCACTAACTGTTGCTGGCGCTCAATACAGATTGTCAAAAACCACTGCTTTATATTTGACAGCTGGTCGTGGCACAAATGGTTTGACACCGTTATATAGCGGCAGCTCAAACACAACAGGCGACGTAACTGCATACGCAGTTGGTATGTACAAATCGTTCTAATTTAACATCGGCCTAATACCGATTTGATTTGAAATGTTGTACTTAAAAGCCACTCTTCGGAGTGGCTTTTTTATTATTCATTCAATTCCTCTTAATTTTCATACCACCACTCAATTACAATTTCCCATTAAAATATTTCGAACATAAAACCTGCTAACAAGCAGGTTTTGCATATCACTTATCTCTTTCACTACCGCGGCTCATACTGCATTTCACCATTCCCAAATGACCAGTTTTCTTTTGCGACTTCCACCAAACTGATAAACACATCTTCTTTACGTACCTTCAACTCTGCATGTAAATCATTAGCAATGCGTTGATAGAATTTTTTCTTTAACTCAACGGTACGACCTGCGTTTAAGGTGATTTGTATGAACACTATGCCTTGTGTGTATTCAATACCTAAATAGCTTTTAGGAATATTAATTTCATTCGCTGAATGTGTTGTTATGATTTGAAATTTATCGTCAGCAGGGACGAATATTTCTTCCATCATGGCGCGATACACGATTTCTCCAACTGCACGACCGAATCCTTCTGGATGGCTTTGGGCGTGATCAATTCTAACGAGTGGCATGTTAATCCTTTAAGGTTAAATAAAGTTGTGAATGGCATGCAGGATAAGCGAAGCTATTGATGAATGAGTTGAAAAAAATAAATGGGAAGGATGTAAAAAAATGATGATAGTAGGTACGATTAGCGTAGCGTAATCGTACGAAAAAATTTGAATTATTTTATGTTACGCATGAATTAAATATTAAGGAACGATGTATGTCCCATGCGGCGCAATGCATTGCGCCCTACCCACCATCAGGCGGTGGACTATATCTCGTACGATTACGCTGCGCTAATCGCACCTACCACACCTACTTCCCCTATACACTCCCTAGCTATCGCACTACTCAATGACCTAAACTGTGTTATCAGTTAACAAATTCCACTTTCTGTTTTATATCATCTACAATCAACCTACCCCACTCCATTCAGTCAGGAGGCTGTGATGAAGATTTCTACTTTGGTTTGCAGTTGTGTTTTGCTCGTGCTGTCTAGCGCTAGCTGGGCTGAGTCTAGTGAAGTTAAAAAGGCAGATAACCCGCCACCCATCACGCAATCACCCAAACCGCCAGAGATGTCTGAGATTGCGACTATGAAGGAACAAGGCAAGCGTATGGCGTCGCTGATGGAAAAAATCCATGAAATTACTGATCCGGCTGAGCGCAAGCGCATTATGGCTGAGGCGATGTGTCCGCAATAAATCTATAGAGGTATGTTTTATTAAGCAAGGTCAGCGAAACATTTGACAAAGCGTACGTTTTTACGTACCGTGTGTTTTTGGAGGCAAATCATGACGACATTAACCGCTAGCGAAGCAAGGGCTGGCCTTTATCGCTTGATCGATGAAGCAGCAGAGTCACATAAACCTATCTTGATCTCGGGAAAAAGGTCTAACGCCGTCTTAATCTCTGAAGAGGATTGGAGTGCAATTCAGGAAACGCTATATCTGCTCTCCACTCCTGGTATGCGCGAATCCATTATGGATGCTAGGTCTGAGCCACTTGAAAAAAGTAAACGGGTCTTAAAATGGTAATTTGGAGTTTGGTTTATTCCAAATATGCTCTGAAAGATGCAAAAAAAATCGCTGCAGCTGGGCTGAAAGAAAAAACTCAGGCTTTGCTAGATATTCTGGCAAAAGATCCACTTCAAAATCCACCTCCGTATGAAAAATTAGTCGGCGATTTAAAAGGCATTTATTCACGCAGGATTAGTATTCAGCATCGTTTAGTTTATGAAATTTTTAAGAAAGAAAAAACGGTTCGAATAATCAGAATGTGGACCCACTACGAGTGAATTATTTAGTGCGCCATAGCACTTTACGCACAAAGTTTTCAATTTGATAAATTAGCTTGAGTAAATTGCATTAAATCACGCAGCTTAAGAGCTAGGGCTGTCTATAATCTGCCTATCACCTCCTTCCACACAAAAATGAACGCAAAAGATAGTTGCAAGCTCGTTGCAGGGCTGTTGATTTGTTTGTCTCATGCTGCATGGGCGCAAGCGCCTGTTCAAATTCGTATTAGTGCTGCGCAAATTGAGAAAGCTGGAATTCGCTTTAGTGAGGTGCAAAGCGCTCAATCAGCAACGGAAGGTTTGCGTTTAGCAGGCAGCGCGGTTACGCCTCCAAATCGCATGGAAGTGGTGAGCACGCCTGCTGCGGGCGTAGTGCAGGCGTTGTTAGTAAACAGTCTCGAGAATGTAAAAGCAGGACAAGCTATTGCGCGCATTCATAGTCCTGAACTGCTGCAATGGCAACGCGACTATGTGCAGCAGCACACTCAACTCGAGATGATCACGAAAAAAGCTGAGCGTGATGAGAGTTTGTTCAATGACGGTATTATTTCTGCAGGTCGAGTACAAGAAACACGCAATCTCTTGCAGCAAGCGCGGGTAGCAGAACAAGAGCGTGCGCAAATGTTAAAGCTAGCTGGCTTATCTGACTCTGCTATCGCGCGTTTACACAATCCATCTGGTTTATCTCCTGTGATTGAAATCAAATCAAGTGCAGGTGGTAGCGTGTTGGAATGGATGGTGACACCAGGTCAACGCATAGAAGCCGG
>CANGLD010000192.1 GCA_947454475.1 Oxalobacteraceae bacterium | reverse complement strand
TAGACGATTTTCACAGCGTGTTCACGTGTGGAGTGGAAAGTAACACCGGGCCAACGCTCCTGTGTCAATTTGAGATTGACGCCTGAGCTAGCCAAATAAGCTAAATTGCCTGCAGCATCATGGGAAAGATTAGCTCCCGCTGAAGATTTTTCAAAATCAGCCAGCATGCGTTTGTCATCGCACGAAACCCAACGGGCACTGCTAATACTCGCGGTTTCAAATACAGCATCAACACCGTATTCATTCATTAAACGACTAGCCACTACTTCAAATTGCAAAACACCAACCGCGCCTAAGATCAAATCACCGCCAGTAACAGGTTTGAAAACCTGCACAGCGCCCTCTTCACCTAGCTGCTGCAAACCTTTATGCAGCTGTTTAATTTTTAATGGATTGCGTATACGCACAACCCGAAAAAAATCTGGAGCAAAGTAAGGAATCCCAGTGAACTGTAATGCTTCACCTTCTGAAAAACTATCTCCAATTTGCATATTGCCGTGATTAGGCAAACCTATGATGTCACCTGCATATGCTTCTTCTACTTGTTCACGTGATGAAGCCATGAAGGTGACGACGGAAGATACTTTGACATCTCGATTTAAACGCAAATGTCTGACTTTCATACCGCGTTCAAAATGACCTGAACACACCCGTAAAAAAGCAATTCGATCGCGGTGAGCCGGATCCATGTTGGCTTGAATCTTAAAAATAAATCCTGAAAAAGCTTGTTCATCAGGTTGAACTAGACGTGTCGTCGCATCGCGATCACGTGGCGGCTGAGCCCAATCTAATAAGGCATCCAGAATTTCACGAACACCAAAATTATTAATCGCTGAACCAAAAAATACGGGGGTTTGCTGCCCAGATAAGAAAGCTTCTAATTCGAAAGGATGCGATGCACCATGCACTAATTCGACTTCCATTTTTAACTGTTCTATTTCTAGAGGAAACATCTCAGCTAAACGCGGATTGTCTATACCTTTAATGATCTCGAATTCCTGATCAGCTTTTTCACTGCCTGCAGCAAAGAGCATGATTTCATCACGCAGCAAGTGATACACACCGCGAAATGATTTACCCATGCCTATAGGCCATGTGACTGGGGCACACTGAATTTCCAGCACTGACTCTAATTCATCTAAGAGCTCAAGTGGATCACGGGTTTCCCTATCCATCTTGTTCATAAAAGTGATGATAGGTGTATTGCGCATACGGCAAACATTGAGCAGCTTAATCGTTTGTGCTTCAACGCCTTTTGCTGCATCAATCACCATTAACGCAGAGTCTACAGCGGTGAGTACACGATAAGTGTCCTCAGAAAAATCTTGGTGACCTGGCGTGTCGAGCAAATTCACAACATGATCACGATATTCAAACTGCATTACCGAGCTGGCAACAGAAATGCCACGCTGCTTTTCAATTTCCATCCAATCTGATGTGGCATGACGGCCGCTCTTACGCGCTTTCACCGTACCAGCCAATTGAATTGCGCCCGAAAACAAGAGCAATTTCTCTGTGAGCGTGGTCTTACCTGCATCCGGATGCGAAATAATGCCAAATGTGCGACGACGAGCAACTTCGCGTGTAATTAAATCACGCGAAACAACAGGATTGGCACTCCCACTATCTTCAGAAGAAGACGAGGAATCGGTTTCAGTTTGACTACTCATGCTTGAAAGGTAATTAAGAATAAATCTGGTGCACTTTGCGTATCATCACGGCACTGCTGCCAAGTACAACAACCTCAGTGAATCAGTGCTTGAGCACACATAACGAAATGACAATCACAACTATGTCATCGGTTTGTTTAGCAAGGCGAGAGTCTAGCCGCTTTGAGTTCTTAAGTCTAATGATTAGCGCCTGTTTAGCGTGAGATTCTAGAATTCAGACGCATTCCGTTCATTTTCAATCGTCACATTTCACTCAACTGAAAAGTTACCCACAGATTCCGTGGATAGCTCTGTGGATAAACTATCTTAATCAGAGATAAGCATTTGATTTCTCACACTTGTTTAACGATGATCTCAAGGTGAGCAATTGCTTGCGTAGTGAATAAAAAAATAAATTCGCGAGCAGAATGCGCTCAATGCAAGTAATCACATCTGCAACAAATAAATTGTTGTAATGAACTTTGCTGCATGGTTCTAGCATTCACAACGTGACATTGCGTCACAAAAAAAGAAAACCCGCTAGAAAGTGATTCCTAGCGGGTTGTTGCCCCCTCTCGAACTCTTCAAGAGATAGATTTATTTTTTTAACTACGAACTTATTGTGCTTGAGTTCTTTACTTAAGTCACCTTGCGCTGCACAAACTCAACTTCACTACAAAAAACATAGCAATATTGAAATTTTTCTAGCATTAAGACGCTAGTTCTTGCCAATAATGCTGATGTAACAGAGGACTAATCCTGTAGCGTTCACTACGATACATCATAGCGAGATGTTCAAGCAATTGAGACACAGAGACTGCACCTATCTGCTGCAACCACTCAAAAGGCCCTGCTGGATAATTCGTTCCTAATTTCATCGCTTGATCTGCTGCCTGCTCACTACACACACCCTGCCATACTGCATCTGCAGCTTCATTGATCAGCATAGCAATGGTTCTTGCAACGAGTAAGCCAGAGACATCACGCAGAACCACAGGCTGTAGACCAGCATGCTGCAATGTCGCTTCAATTTTTGAACGCTGCGTTTGATCGAGTGATGGCGCATAAGCGAGTGGCAAGGCATCACTTTTATCTGTGAAGACTGGCCAATCAATAACGGCACAATTTGCCAGACCGCGCTCAAACGATATTTGCACTGCAGTTCTGCCATCACATAAATGACATTCTGTTTCATCTATCAAGAGCCCCTGCCAATCAGCATCCTTATCATGCGTGACTGCGACACCACGCAGCTTACAGATATCGATAAAACGTTGAAGCAGTGGCGCGTCACCCATCACATGAATAGCGGATGCTTGCCCTGACACAGATTGACGGGTAAGAGGCACTGGCACTCCGTCATAAAATCCTTTACCTACCTTGCGACCTAAACGTCCGCCCTCTAATAAAGCTTTTTGCACTAATGAAGGTTGATAACGTTTATCACCATAATTTGCATCAAAGACTGAATTGGTCACAGCATAGTTAATGTCGTGACCAATTAAATCCATTAATTCACAAGGTCCCATGCGAAAACCCACACTACGCATTGCAAAATCAATTTCAGCAGGGCTTGCTGCTTGCTCTTGCAAGAGTTGTAGCGTCTCAGCATAGAAAGGACGCGCAATACGATTCACTATAAAACCTGGTGTAGATTTCGCATGCACAGCCGTTTTACCCCACGCCTGCGACAGAGCAAACACTGCATCGGCATAAGATGGCTGCGTCTCTGCACCTGAGACCACTTCGACTAATTTCATGAGTGGTACAGGATTGAAAAAATGCATACCCACCACACGCTCAGGATGTTGCAATCCATTTGCAATCGCTGTAATGGAAATCGAAGACGTATTACTCGCTAAGATAGTATGGCTAGCCACATGCTGTTCTAACTCTCGCATGAGCATTTGTTTGGCTTCCAGATTTTCTACGATCACTTCAACGACTAAAGCAGCATCTGAAAAATCAGCCAAGTGAGTAACCGGTGTGATGCGGCTTAAAAGCGCACTACGTTGCGCTTCTTCCATGCGACCTTTACTCACCAATCCCGTTAAAGCAGTGGCTATGCTTTCACGC
>CANGLD010000191.1 GCA_947454475.1 Oxalobacteraceae bacterium | reverse complement strand
GACTGCTGCAAAAATCTACATTACAGACTGGAAAGTCTTAGGTACGATACGGCATCCAGTCGCTCGATCTTGATATGCCTACCAAGAACTGTTTGATTACTCAAGAGATGAGCAATCGAAAAATAGACCAGTGAAATCATAATACAAGGTACGATTAGCGTAGCGTAATCGTACGTTCCTTCATTTATACAATCCTAGTAATTTAATCGGATGATTACGCTACGCGAATCATCCCTACGGGTCACCGAAACAAATCACTTCCCTGTAATGGAAACGATATTGTCAGAACCAGGCGCACCAAATAACTGCTCTTTGAGTAAATGTAATTGATCACGCACTTGTGCTGCTTTTTCAAATTCAAGATTTTTTGAGTGATCAAACATCAGTTTTTCAAGACGCTTAATTTCTTTACTGATTTGCTTTTCACTCATGGATTCATACTTAGCTTGCTCTTGCGCTGCCATGAGTTCTGCACGTGCCTCATCAACTTTATACACACCGTCGATCAATTCACGAATTTGTTTTTTCACACCGATAGGTGTGATGTTGTTAGCTTTGTTAAATGCTAATTGCTTGTTTCTTCTGCGCTCAGTTTCATCCATCGCGCGTTTCATAGAATCTGTAATACGATCTGCGTACAAAATCGCAGTACCATGCAAATTACGCGCAGCACGACCTATGGTTTGTATCAAACTACGTTCTGAACGCAAAAAGCCTTCTTTATCTGCATCTAAGATCGCAACCAATGAAACTTCAGGGATATCTAAACCTTCGCGCAAGAGGTTAATACCAACTAAGACATCGAAGGTACCTAAACGCAAATCACGCAAAATTTCAGCGCGCTCTACCGTATCAATATCACTATGCAGATAACGCACCTTCACACCGTTATCACTTAAGAATTCTGTTAATTGTTCCGACATACGTTTAGTCAGCGTCGTCACCAGCACGCGTTCATTCACATTCACACGCTTCGTAATTTCCTGCATAAGGTCATCAACCTGTGTTGTAGCAGGCCTTACATCAATCATAGGATCGACCAATCCTGTAGGACGCACCACTTGCTCAACAACCTGACCAGCATGATTTTTTTCATAGTCTGCAGGTGTAGCAGACACGAAAACCACTTGACGCATTTTGGATTCAAATTCATCAAACCGCAGTGGGCGATTATCTAAAGCGGAAGGCAAACGAAAGCCATAGTCGACTAAGTTAGTTTTACGCGCTCTGTCACCGTTGTACATACCATTTAACTGACCGAGTAGCACATGTGATTCATCTAAAAACATGAGTGCATCTTCTGGCAGATAATCGACTAAGGTTGGTGGTGGTTCACCCGGCTTTGCGCCAGACAAATGGCGTGAATAGTTTTCGATGCCTTTAGTAAAACCAATTTCTTGCATCATCTCTAAATCAAAACGCGTACGCTGTTCTATGCGCTGCTCTTCGATCAGTTTATTCTCTTTACGGAAAAAATCTAAACGATCACGTAATTCTTCTTTAATCGTTTCAATTGCACGTAGCACCGTCGCGCGCGGTGTTACATAGTGCGAACCAGGATACACAGTAAAGCGTGGAATTTTTTGACGTACACGACCCGTTAAAGGATCAAACAATTGAATGCTATCAACTTCATCATCAAACAATTCCACACGCACAGCGAGTTCAGCATGCTCAGCAGGGAAAATATCTAAAGTATCACCACGCACACGGAAAGTACCTCTCCCAAAATCGATATCATTGCGTGAGTATTGCATTTGAATTAAACGCGCAATCACATCACGTTGCGACAATTTATCTTTGGTGCGTAAGGTCAGCACCATTTGATGATATTCGCTAGGATTACCAATACCGTAAATTGCAGACACCGTCGCTACGATTACGACATCACGACGTTCCATTAATGATTTTGTGCAGGACAAGCGCATCTGTTCGATGTGCTCATTAATTGCAGAATCTTTTTCTATGAATAAATCGCGCTGAGGCACATAGGCTTCAGGTTGGTAATAGTCGTAATAACTCACAAAATACTCAATTGCATTTTGTGGAAAGAAATCTCTAAACTCACTATACAACTGCGCTGCGAGTGTTTTATTAGGCGCAAATACAATCGCAGGCCGTCCCATGCGCGCAATCACATTCGCCATCGTGAAGGTTTTGCCTGAGCCAGTTACACCTAATAAAGTTTGAAACGATAAGCCGTCATTTATACCTTCGATTAACTTGTCAATCGCTGCAGGTTGATCGCCTGCAGGCTCGAAAGGCTGATGCAAGCGAAATGGCGAATCGGGAAATGTCACCACACGCGATTCATCTAAGGTGTTTTCCACTTGGGACAATTCAGACATCAGTCATGCGCCTTTGGTAAAATGTTGGGTTAGTTAAGTACAAAGCAAATTTCATGTACGGCCTAATGTCATTTCGACTAGCGAAAATGCTGTCAAATGATTATGCGCCGCCAGATAAACCCAACTTTTAATGTTATCACGATGAACGCACCACTTTCTGCCTCCCTATTTGCTGCCATTGAGTTAGCGCCAAGAGACCCTATTCTCGGCATTACTGAAGCTTTCAATGCTGACACCAACCCTGACAAAACCAATCTGGGCGTTGGTGTTTATTATGATGACAACGGTAAAGTACCTCTCTTGGAGTGCGTACAACAAGCAGAAGCGCTCCTCATGGCCAAGCTCGCACCGCGCACCTATCTTCCTATCGAAGGCTTAGCTGCTTACGACAAAGCAGTTCAAGAACTGGTGTTTGGCGCTGATAGCGACATCGTGACTGGCAAACGTGCCATCACAGCGCAAGCCATTGGCGGCACTGGGGCACTGAAACTTGGTGCAGACTTCCTAAAACGCTTTTCACCTAATTCGCAAGTGTGGATTAGCGATCCTAGCTGGGAAAACCATCGTGCTTTGTTTGAATCCGCTGGCTTCGTTGTTAATAACTACCCCTACTATGATGCCGCAACCCGTGGTGTGAACTTCAGTGGCATGTTGGATGCATTGAACACCATGCCAGCAGGCTCTATCGTTGTGCTGCATGCTTGCTGCCACAACCCAACCGGCGCTGATCTCTCTGATGCACAATGGGAGCAAGTGATTGCTGTCGTCACACAACGCGGTTTGATTCCATTTTTAGATATGGCTTATCAAGGCTTTGGTGATGGCATCGAAGAAGACGGCAAAGTCGTCAGACAATTCGCTAAAACTGGTGCACCACTGTTTGTATCCAACTCATTCTCTAAATCGTTTTCACTCTATGGTGAACGCGTAGGCGCATTGTCCATCGTTGCATCAGATGCGCAAGAAGCGACACGTTTAATGTCACAACTCAAACGCGTCATTCGCACCAACTACTCCAACCCTCCTATGCATGGTGGCCAGATCGTTGCGACTGCACTCTCCACACCAGAGTTACGCAAACTATGGGAATCCGAGTTAGCAGGCATGCGCGTGCGTATTAAAGCCATGCGTCAGGCATTCGTTGATCAACTGAAAGCGAAAGCCCCTGCGCATGATTTCAGCTTCGTTGTGCAACAGCGTGGCATGTTCTCTTACTCAGGACTGACCAAAGCGCAAGTTGAACGCTTGAAAAATGAGTTTTCTATTTACGCAGTTGATACAGGCCGTATCTGTGTCGCAGCACTGAATTCACGCAATATCGATCGCGTGATCGATGCAATTGCAAAGGTGCTGTAAGCATTGGGAGTTAATCTGTTTTGACAAACGAGCATTAT
>CANGLD010000190.1 GCA_947454475.1 Oxalobacteraceae bacterium | reverse complement strand
GTGATGCAATCACCATGCAGTAAACCTGCATTCAACAAAATCTTCATGACTTGTGGCACACCACCTGCTTTATGCAAATCAGTCGCCACATATTCACCTGATGGTTTCAAGTTACAGATGACAGGTACTTTTTTACGCATACGTTCAAAATCATCTATCGTCCATTCCACATCTGCTGCATGTGCAATCGCTAGATAATGCAACACTGCATTAGTAGATCCACCGGTTGCCATGATGACTGCAACTGCATTTTCTATGGATTTGCGTGTGATGATGTCACGTGGTTTTAAATCTTTTTTCACTGCTTCTACTAAGACTCGCGCAGACTCAGCCGCTGAACCTGTTTTTTCATCATCAGGATTAGCCATCGTTGATGAATACAACAACGACATACCCAATGCTTCAAATGAAGAGGACATCGTGTTAGCGGTATACATACCACCGCAAGAACCCGTAGAAGGACATGCGTTACGTTCTATGCCATCAAAATCTTCTTGACTCATCGCACCCGCAGTAAATTTACCTACTGCTTCAAACGCAGAAACAATTGTTAAATCCGTACCCTTCCAGTTTCCTGGTCTGATCGTCCCACCATACACATAAATGCTAGGTACGTTAGTACGTGCCATCGCTATCATCCCACCCGGCATATTTTTATCGCAGCCACCAATCACAACACAACCATCTAACCATTGGCCATTCACACACGTCTCGATACAGTCAGCAATCACTTCGCGACTAATCAAAGAAAACTTCATGCCTTCGGTACCCATGGACATACCATCAGAAATCGTCGGTGTTCCAAACACCTGAGGATTTGCTCCTGCTTCTGTAGTAGCAGCAATCGCTATATCTGCAAGTTTTTGCAAACCTGAATTACATGGCGTGATGGTGGAATGACCGTTCGCAATACCTATCATTGGTTTATCGAAATCGGCTGTCTTGTAACCCATTGCGTAATACATCGCACGATTAGGACTACGTGCTACACCTTGGGTAATATTTTTTGAACGACGATTAAATGCCATGGGTTCTCCTGAAAACTCTAATCACACAAATAAATCTGTTTTATATTGCCAAAGACAGGCTTAGCTTTTTATTGACTAAGCTGCCTTAATCATCCTGCTTATGCCACAATCTGTTTCACTCACTCTTTCATGACGCACTGTCATGAATTTTTAACTCTATACGCACTAAGAGAAGTCGCATGTTAATTCATCCTCTACCTGACCCCATCGCCATTTCACTTGGACCACTCGCCATACGTTGGTATGGCTTAATGTATCTCACAGCCTTTGCATCCTTTATCTTCCTCGGTCAGTTGCGTATTAAACAAGCACATATCGCTGCAGCGGGCTGGAATAAGCTCGATCTGGAAGACATGCTGACCTATGGTGTATTGGGTGTCATTATCGGCGGACGATTAGGCGAGGTCGTATTCTACCAACCTGCGTACTACCTGAGCCATCCTTTAGAAATTTTCGCGGTGTGGAAAGGTGGTATGTCCTTTCATGGTGGATTCCTAGGCGTGTTAATCGCTATGGCGATCTGGGCAAAACGGCATGGCAGAGCTTGGATGGAAGTCATGGATTTCATAGCACCGCTTGTGCCATTGGGATATGCCGCAGGTCGTATTGGTAATTTCATCAATGCAGAACTACCTGGACGCATTGCAGATCCTAGTCTGCCTTGGGCCATGATCTGGCCAAATGTGGATAGCTTACCGCGTCATCCTTCGCCGATTTATCAAGCACTCATTGATGGTGTGCTGTTATTCATTGTGCTCTGGCTATATGCACGCAAGCCTAGACCGCGACTCGCTGTCAGTGGTGTGTTTGCTTTAGGTTATGGCTGTGCGCGGTTTTTTACTGAATATTTTCGAATGCCGGATTACGAAGTGCAGTTTGCTCAAGTCACCATCTCGGCAGGACAAATGCTGTCATTACCTATGATTGCACTTGGCATCATCTTATTAATACTGGCCTATAAAAAACCATCAAATAATCATATCAACGACTAATTTCGCTGCATCATGAACGCTAATCTTTATCATTTATTTCAATCGCGTTTTCCAGCAGATCTCGATGATTGCTGGTGCGAGACAGAAGATCAACACTATTACAGTTGGCGTGATCTAGAGCGTGGCACCGCCAAGATAGCAAATTTATTATCAAGCTGTGATTTACCAGCAGGCTCGTGTATTGCTGCGCAAGTTGAAAAATCACCTGAAGCACTGATGCTGTATCTGGCAACGATACGTGCAGGTTTTGTTTATCTGCCCTTGAATACTGCGTATCGAGCAAATGAGATGGACTATTTCATCAACGATGCTGCACCTGCTGTCGTCGTTTGTTCACCGCAAAATTTTGGTTGGGTCTCTCAACTTGCTTTTAAAGCTGGTACTGCGCATGTCTTCACACTAGATGAACTACGTTCTGGAAAAAATAGTGGCTCACTCTTATCGCGTGCAGCAGCCCAAAGCGATACATTTAAAACTATACAAAAAAATCCTGATGATCTTGCCGCCATACTCTATACATCGGGCACGACGGGGCGCAGTAAAGGAGCCATGCTGACCCAGCATAACCTCGCAAGCAATATTCAAACACTACACACTTATTGGCAATGGCAAAAAGGCGATGTCTTACTACATGCCTTACCTCTCTTTCATATTCATGGCCTATTTGTTGCAGCACATGGTGCTTTGATGAATGGCAGCAAAATGATATTTTTATCTAAGTTTGATAGCACTGCAGTGATACAGCAACTTGCACGTAGCAGTGTGTTTATGGGTGTACCTACATATTATGTTCGATTACTTAGTGATCCCCATTTCAATCGTGAATGCTGTACAAAGATGCGTTTATTTATTTCTGGATCAGCACCCTTACTCAGTGAAACCTTTCATCAGTTCACAGTCAGAACTGGTCACACCATACTTGAACGCTATGGCATGAGTGAAACCGCTATGCTGACTTCCAATCCTTATCAGGGTGTGCGTAAAGCAGGCACAGTCGGTTTACCTTTACCGGATGTATCGGTGCGCATCACAAATCAGGCTGGCGATATTTGTAAGAATGAAGAGATAGGCGATATCCAAGTTAAAGGACCAACTGTCTTTAGTGGTTATTGGAACATGCCTGAAAAAACAGCAGAAGAATTTACTGCGGATGGCTATTTCAAAACTGGGGATGTAGGTTGTTTTGATACAGATGGTTATCTGTCTATCGTTGGTCGCAGTAAAGATTTAATTATTTCAGGTGGATACAACGTCTATCCCAAAGAAATTGAATCGGAAATTGATACGCTACCTGGCGTCATGGAATCAGCTGTCATTGGTTTACCGCATGCTGATTTTGGTGAAGCAGTCACTGCCGTAGTTGTAATGAAAAAAGATGAGATGCTAAGTGAAGAAGTCGTGATCAACACTTTAAAGAATCGCATCGCTAATTACAAAGTGCCTAAACAGGTTTATTTTGTAGCTGAACTTCCGCGCAACACTATGGGTAAAGTTCAAAAAAATATACTACGTAAAACTTATACCCAAGAATAAATCACGCGCTCTTAGCGAAATGCTTTGTAAAGCATATACAGTGCTAATGCGTATAGTACGAGTGCAAATATTTTTTTCAGCGATTTAACTGGCAAAGCATGTGCAGTGCGCGCGCCTAGCGGTGCCGTAGTCACACTGGCAATCGATACAGAGAATAACGCTGGCAAATAAATATAGCCTAATGAACCTGCAGGCAAATTAGGTTCATGCCATCCAAAATAAATATTCGATAAAGTACCCGCTAGAGCAATC
>CANGLD010000189.1 GCA_947454475.1 Oxalobacteraceae bacterium | reverse complement strand
TGCAGTTTCTTCTGTTGTAGAGATTCTGCAATTTGTCCCTTCACTTCTTCAAATGGAGGAACTTGCGCATCGCGAACTTCTTCTAATTTGATGATATGAAATCCAAATTGTGATTTCACTGGTGTCTGAGTATATTCACCTACTTTTAAAGCAATCATTGCATCTGAAAATGGTTTAACAAACGCATTCGGTGGAGCCCAGCCCAGATCGCCACCTTGTTGGCCTGATCCTGGATCCAAAGAAGCTTTCGCTAATTCTTCAAATTTAGCGCCGCCTTTTAGTTTGGTAACGATGCCTTTAGCATCATCTTCTTTCTCTACTAGGATATGTCTTGCGTGATATTCCTTACCGCCTGATTGCGCCTTGAACTTGTCGTACTCGGCTTTCATTTCTTCTTCTTTAACAGGATTTTTTGCGATGAAATCTGTAGCCAAAGCACGAATAACGATAGATTGACGCGCTAAATCTAATTGGCTTTTCACTTCAGGCTTATTTGCAACGCCCATTTTTTCAGCTTCTTGCGCAAGGATTTCGCGATTAACCAATTCATCTTTGATCATAGCGCGCATCTCAGGCGTATCTTGCTGCCCTTGTTGCACCATTTGTTTGACCATTGCGTCGGCACGTGAAGTTGGAATAGGTTTGCCGTTTACGACGGCGATATTTTGTGCAATTGCAGGCATGCCTACTGTTGCGACAAGCAGCGCCAAGAGGCGAGCGTGTTTGAAATTCGTCATGGTTTTGTAAAGTTGAGGTTGTGAAAAAAAATGATGCCGGAATGAAGAAATTAAAATTAATCGACTTCCTGATTCGCTTCGGCTGGGGTTAACAGAGTCAGTGCAAGGGCATGGATTTCAGTTTTCATGAGCTTACCCAAGCAATCATACACCAGCCTATGCCGGCTTACTCGGTTGAGCCCTTCAAAACGGGCAGAAACGAGATGTAAGCGGTAATGGCCCCCGCCAGAGGCTGCGCCGGCGTGTCCTGCATGCAAAGCCGACTCATCTTCAACTTGACATGCAAGAGGTGATAAATCTTGCAGCAGCGTTTTGATGCGTTCTACGCGGTCATTCATTGGGAACCTTCATGTAGCGAGATAAAAAGACGCTTTGTGCAATCACAAAAACTAGCATCAGACCCATGAATCCAAATAATTTGAAATTCACCCAGAAATTTTCTGAAAAATTAAAGGCGACGATGAGATTGATGACGCCCATGACAACAAAGAATAATCCCCACGCTACATTTAATTTATTCCATGCAGGTTCGGGTAATTCTAGCTGTTGACTAAGCATGGTTTGTATCAAATTGCGTTTTAAGAATAGTTTGCTTATTAAAAAAGCAAGCGCAAAACACCAATACAGTATGGTTGGCTTGATGCGCATGAAAAGACTGTTCTGAAAATAAATCGTAGCGCCACCAAACACCACAACGATGACAAGTGATACCCAGAGCATCTTATCTATGGTTTTTTTCTTAATCAACAACCACGCAATTTGACAGAGGCTAGCTAAGATGGCGACAGCAGTCGCTAAAAGTATAGGTGCTTGTGCAAGATTAACCTGACCACCAGAAACAAACGTAGAGAGATAGAGATTGCCGAATGCCTGCGCTTGTTCAGGATTGGCGCCTGCCAATTTAAAAACAATAAAAAATAAAAGGACAGGAAATAGATCAAATAAAAATTTCATGCATGACTCACTATCGATATTCGGACAAATTTAATCTTGCGGTTCAAAACGCAAAGCAGCAGAGTTAATGCAATAGCGCAGTCCCGTAGGGGGCGGGCCATCGGGGAAAACGTGACCTAAATGGGCATCACAAACATTGCAAATTATTTCGGTGCGAACCATACCATGAGTGCGATCCACGCGCTCTAAAACATGGTCTGGATGTAGTGCGCGGAAATAACTAGGCCATCCACAACCTGAATCAAATTTCGTGTCCGATTCAAATAAGGCAGTCTCACAACATACGCAGTGATAAATGCCATGTTCATGATGATCCCAATAGCGACCAGTGAACGCACGCTCAGTCGCAGCGTGACGTGTCACTTCATAATCAAGTGGTTCAAGCATGGCACGCCACTCTGTATCTGTTTTTACAATTTTTTTAAGACTCATACGACCACCTTTTCAATATTTTATGAAGAGCAGCTGACTTCTAATGACGATGCCCATGCAGGAGGTAATGCAGCATACGCATCATGTTCGGGTTGTTCGTCAAAGGGATGTTGCAAAATAGTCAGTAGTTTCTCGACTTCTGAAAAATCTTTTTGCTGTGCTTTTTCAATCGCGACTTGCGCCAGATAATTGCGCAATACATATTTGGGATTGACTGCATGCATACGCTGCTTGCGTTCTTCATCCTGACTATTTTCTTGTTTTAATCGAGAACGGTATTGACCTATCCAAGCATCAAAGGCTGAACGATCAAGAAACATATCGCGTAAGGCAGTATCCTCGGCATTTGATTCACTACTCAGATGAGCAAGCTGGCGGAAAAACCATGTGAAGTCGATACGATTATGCTGCATGATCATGAACAAGCTAGTAATGAGTTCTTGATCGTGAGGCAGAGACGTTTGTAGGCCTAGCTTAGCTTGCCAAAGTTGCCCCATGCTGCTTTCGAATACGCTTTCATAATCTGATAAGGCAGCGTGTACATCGTCGACTTCACCAATCAATGGAAGCAGAGCTTGGCCCAATGCATAGCAATTCCAATGACCGATTTGCGGTTGATTTTTATAGGAATAGCGACCTTGTTGATCAGTGTGATTACAAATATGGCCAGGATCATACGCTTCCATAAAACCAAACGGACCATAATCTAAGGTCAGTCCTAGTATGGACATATTGTCTGTATTGAGTACGCCATGCATGAAACCTACGGACTGCCATTGCGCGACGAGTTTTGCAGTACGGTGAGTGACTTCTTTGAGTAGCGCTTGATAGGGATGGGCGTGATCTTGTAAATACGGATAGCTTTGTGCGATCACGTAATCCGCAAGTATTTTTAGTTCTTCATGCTTTTGGTTGTAAAACCAATGTTCAAACGAACCAAAGCGTATAAACGATGGCGCCATTCTTGTAACCACTGCTGCGGTTTCTGGACTTTCGCGCAACACATATTTATCTGATCCTGTGACACATAAAGCTCTTGAGGTAGGTATGCCTAATCCTGCCATCGCTTCTGAACATAAGAACTCACGGATTGAGGAGCGCAGCACTGCGCGTCCATCTCCCATACGGGAGTAAGGGGTAGACCCCGCGCCCTTGAGTTGCAGTTCCATGTGAGATTCAATTTGGTCGGGCGCTAAGGCGATATCGCCTAATAAAATAGCGCGTCCATCACCTAGTTGGCCTGCCCAGACACCAAACTGATGACCGGAATAGACTGCAGCCAAAGGAGAAAACTGCGGCAAGGCGAGATTTCCCGTAAAAGCCTCAATAAAATGAGGGTTATGAAATTCTGCAGGATCTAGGCCAATTAAGTTTGCAGCCGCCTCACTACCGCAAATCAGATAGGGCGCAGGCAAGGGCGTACAAGCTAGGCGGGTATAAAACGTAGGCGGTAACTCCGCAAAACGCGCACCCATTTCAAGTTCGGCCAGACTGCGATGGGGAGGAGGCAAAATTTCAGGATAATTCATGCCTTGCACCTGTTACGATATGACATGAGCGAAAACCCCATTAGAGGGCCGCAAAAATAAAGTCGTATTTTGACAGAGAAGAGGAGACAGCATATGGGCGCACCTGCGGAGCTCAATATCCCGCCTATGCAGTATCAAGTCAGTCCAGAAGAATGGCAGACGCGAGTTGATTTAGCAGCTTGTTATCGATTGGTGGCAGCATTCGG
>CANGLD010000188.1 GCA_947454475.1 Oxalobacteraceae bacterium | reverse complement strand
CTTACAAGAACTCATCAACGAGCAAGGTCAAGGTCGCTTTGCTATCACCTTAGATCCTGACGATAAAATGCCAGGTCAGCAAGCCTATCAAGGTATTGTTTCCTTAGATGGCGAATCGATTGCTACCATCATAGAGAATTACATGATGCGCTCTGAACAACTTGATACACGTTTATGGTTAGCTGCAGATGACCATGTGGCGCGCGGTTTGTTATTACAAAAATTACCCTCGGAAGGTGGCACTACGGAATTTCTTCCAACTAGTCATGATGAAGACACTTGGGATCGCAGTGTCATGCTTGCTTCAACGCTCACTCAAGCCGAGTTGCTCACAACAGACATCATGACTTTGTTACAGCGTTTGTATTGGGAAGAAACCGTACGTGTATTTGAACCACGCCATCCTATTTTTCAGTGCACATGTTCACGCGCCAGAGTCGGGAATATGCTGCGCATGTTGGGACAAGAAGAAATTGACGATGCCCTCGCCGAATTAGGTCAGTTATCTGTGAATTGTGAATTTTGTGGTCAGCTTTACCGATTCGATAAAGTCGATTGTGCGCATTTGTTTACGACTGAGAGTGTCGCTTTAGCTATCACGCCACCTAGTCAACAACAGCATTAAGGGTTGTTTGATTTTATTGAGCAGAACGCACGCGCGGTGCTGGTTTGCTATCGGGCTGTAGGATTTGTACAAAGATTTCATTTTCTTTGACCATACCTAACTCATAGCGTGCTCTTTCTTCGACTGCGCCTGTGCCATCTTTTAAATCTTCAACTTCAGAGGCTAACTTAGCATTCCGTGCTTTTTGCTCGCGCTCTTTGGCTAATGCCACATCTAATTCACGTGACAAACTCCATACGCGCAACCAACCGCCCTTACCCAGCCAGAGTGGATACTGGATCAATACGAGTAGCGCAGTTAAGCAAATCAGTATGAGTCGCACGTTAGTCTAGGTATTAAGACCGGATAGGGTTCATACCACTATCCGGCTTACACTTATCTCAGGTTATAGAAAGCGCTGCGTCCGGGGTAGCTAGCCACATCACCCAAATCTTCTTCTATACGCAGCAATTGGTTATATTTTGCCATACGATCTGAACGTGACATAGAACCTGTCTTAATCTGTAAGGCATTACAACCAACAGCGATATCAGCAATAGTGGAATCTTCCGTCTCGCCAGAGCGATGTGAAATCACTGCGGTGTAACCAGCCCGCTTGGCCATTTCAATCGCTGCAAAGGTTTCAGTCAGAGTACCGATCTGATTAATTTTAATCAGTATCGAGTTAGCGATATTTTTCTGTATGCCTTCTTTGAGAATTTTGGTGTTGGTCACGAATAAATCATCACCCACCAATTGCACTTTCTTACCTAATGCTTGCGTCAAGGTTGCCCAACCATCCCAATCATTCTCAGCCATACCATCTTCGATAGAGATGATGGGATACTTATCACACCAGCTAGCTAACAGATTAGTAAAGTCGGTAGATGAGAGCGCTAAACCTTCACCACTTAAATGATATTTTCCATCTTTATAAAATTCACTCGCTGCGCAATCTAAACCTAAGGCGATTTGTGTACCTGGTTCATAGCCTGCTTGTTCTATCGCTTGCAAAATTAATTTGATCGCTGCTTCATGGTTTTCTACAGAAGGTGCAAAGCCACCTTCGTCACCTACGGCTGTGGTTAATTTTTTTTCATGCAGGATTTTTTTCAAGGTGTGAAAAACTTCTGCACCATAACGTATGGATTCACGAAAGCTAGTTGCACCCACCGGTATGATCATGAATTCTTGCAGATCGAGATTGTTATCTGCATGCGCGCCACCATTGATCACATTCATCATAGGCACAGGCATTTGCATTGCACCTGAACCACCGAAATAACGATACAGTGGCAAACCTGATTCTTCCGCAGCTGCTTTAGCGACTGCCATGGATACAGCTAATGTCGCATTCGCTCCTAGACGTGATTTATTATCCGTACCATCTAAATCAATGAGAGTGTGATCGAGAAACGCTTGTTCACTCGCATCCAAACCCATAATAGCTTCAGATATTTCAGTGTTAATGTTTTCACAGGCTTGCATGACGCCTTTACCAAAATAGCGTTTGCTATCGCCATCACGCAATTCCACTGCCTCACGAGAACCGGTTGATGCACCTGATGGCACAGCAGCACGACCCATTACACCAGACTCAAGTAAGACATCACATTCGACAGTCGGGTTGCCGCGTGAATCCATAATTTCACGGCCTACGATGTCAACAATTGCGCTCATTGCGATTCTCCACAGATAAAAAATTTACATCACACAAATCACAGCTCATTACTTTTAGCTGCACAAAAATTTATTCAAAATGCTGTTCTAAAAAACCATTTTTCTTTACCACGCGATCGAGATCCGCCAAAGTGGCAAGCAATTCTTTCATACGCTGTAAAGGCACTGCATTTGGACCATCTGATTTTGCTTGCGCTGGATTCGGATGCGTTTCCATAAACAAGCCAGCAACACCAACTGCAACAGCAGCACGTGCCAACACCGGTACAAACTCACGTTGACCACCTGAAGTACTACCTTGCCCACCTGGTAATTGCACAGAATGCGTAGCATCAAACACGACAGGACAACCTGTCTCACGCATGATGGCAAGTGAACGCATGTCTGAAACCAAATTGTTATAACCAAATGACACACCACGTTCACACGCCATAAAGTTATCTGTTGCTAAGCCTGCTTCTTTTGCTGCTTCACGTGCTTTATCAATCACGTTTTTCATATCATGCGGCGCTAAGAACTGACCTTTTTTAATATTTACAGGCTTGCCGGACTGTGCACAAGCGCGAATAAAATCTGTTTGTCTACACAAAAACGCAGGGGTTTGTAAAACATCCACTACTGCTGACACAGGTTTGATTTCATCGATCTCATGAATATCAGTTAAAACAGGCACGCCAATTTCTTGTTTGACTTTAGCGAGTATGGCCAAACCTTTTTCCATGCCTAAACCACGGAAAGAAGTGCCAGAAGAACGATTTGCTTTATCAAACGACGATTTATAAATGAAAGGAATGCCCAAGCTGCTAGTGATTTCTTTCAAAGCACCGGCTGTATCTAAAGCCATCTGCTCCGATTCAATCACGCAAGGACCAGCGATCAGAAAAAAAGGATGATCGAGACCTACATCAAATCCACACAGTTTCATGCTGCCTTCCTTTCGCCATCAGCCTGCTTCGCTGCAAGCGCTGCTTGTATGAATGAAATGAATAAAGGATGACCATCGCGTGGTGTGGATTTGAATTCCGGATGATATTGCACGCCCATATACCAAGGATGAGCATGTTCACCAGTGCGTGGTAATTCCATAATTTCACATAGCGATTCAGTTGGCGTACGAGCTGAAACAACTAAACCAGCTTGTTCTACACGTGCCAAATAATGATTGTTCGCTTCATAGCGATGACGATGACGTTCCGTCACTTCTTTGCCATAAATTTCAGCTGCCAAAGTACCTGGTTTGACTGCACAGGTTTGTGCACCCAAACGCATGGTGCCACCCAAATCTGAATCTGCGTCACGACGTTCAATCATACCGTCATGGTTCTGCCATTCCGTAATCAAAGCCACGACAGGATTTGGTGTATCAGGATCAAATTCCGTGGAATTGGCTTGCGCTAAGCCAGCCATATTGCGTGCATATTCAATCAAAGCCACTTGCATACCCAAACAAATGCCAAGGTAAGGCACTTTGTGTTCACGTGCATAACGCGCAGCCGCAATTTTTCCTTCTACACCACGTCGACCGAATCCACCTGGCACGAGTATGGCGTCATATTTTTCCAAACTACTCGTACCTTG
>CANGLD010000187.1 GCA_947454475.1 Oxalobacteraceae bacterium | reverse complement strand
ACACCTTACCGGCTGCATAGCCAAGTCGCATTACAAAATCAGGCGTAATCGGTGCAGTACCTACACGACCACGAATTCCATCTGTACCAAAATATTGTCTAGTCATTGTTTTTAATTTTTATGCTTACTATTTAAAAAATTCTTGAATATTTCTTCTCAATCAAGATAAATGAATCATCATTTTTTTATACAGCTTCAACGGCTTGCCACACTTTTAGCGCATCAACAGTTGCACCCACATCATGCACACGTAAAATCCGCGCTCCATGTTTCACTGCTGCTAGTGCTGCTGCCAAACTGCCTGCTAAGCGTTGCTCAACTGGTTTACCAGTTAACTGTCCTATCATGCTTTTACGCGACAACCCTGCCAACACGGGTAATCTTAATGCAGACTGTATCTGCTCTATGTTGGCGAGCAAATCTAGATTGTGCTGCAATGTCTTACCAAAGCCAAAACCGGGGTCAACACAGATTCGGTTTCTAGCAATCCCTACCGACTCTGCAGCCGCAACACGCTTAGCTAAAAATGTAGAGACTTCAGTCATCACATCAACATAGTGCGGATGCTGCTGCATGGTTTGCGGCTCACCTTGCATGTGCATGATACACAAGCCGCAATCACTCTCACTAACTACTCGCAAGCTTTTCTCGTCTCGAAAACCTTCTACATCATTAATCATATCGATACCTGCCGCTATCGCTTCTCGCATAACAGCAGCTCTGCGCGTATCTAAGGACAGTGGTTTGCCGCAATCACGCAAAGCATAAATCACAGGCATCACACGACTTAATTCTTCTTCTACTGACAGGGGTGGTGCTCCAGGACGTGTCGATTCACCCCCTATATCAATGATGTCTACGCCTTCAGCTATCATGTTCTCAGCATGTGTGATCGCTAAATCTAAACTCACATGCAAACCACCATCAGAGAAAGAATCGGGTGTGACATTCAACACACCCATGACGACAGGACGAAAATCCTCACCTGACATCTTGAGTCTGTAGCGACCACAAATTAAATCACCGATAGTATTTTTGGATTCCATCTTGCTTAATTAAGAGCATTATCAATTCGAGAGTTCACAAAGAAAAAGGGCGAGGATTACTCCTCACCCTATTTATCTTGCCAGCACGAAGCCAGCTAGTAACATTATGCAGGTGCAGTGGCAGGCTCCACACCACCGCCAGTTGAACCATCATTCGGACGTGCAGGAGGCGATCCTGCTTTAGGTGGACGTGGATCACGTCCTTCCATAATGTCATTGATTTGATCTGCATCGATGGTTTCCCACTCGAGCAAACTCTTTGCCATCAACTCTACTTTGTCGCGATTACGTTCAAGCAGGCTACGTGACATAGCGTATTGTTGATCAAGAATGCTACGAATTTCATTGTCCACTTTTTGTTGCGTCGCTTCTGAAACTGTTTTTGATGACATACGACCAAAATACGAATCTTGATCGGTGTCTTCATACACCATGGTGCCCAAGGATTCAGACATACCAAAACGCGTCACCATGGCACGTGCAAGTTTGGTTGCACGTTCAAAGTCATTCGAAGCACCGGTCGACATTTGATTCATAAAGATTTCTTCAGCAATACGACCACCGAATAAAATCGCAATGTCTTCTAGCATTTTGTCTTTATACATATTCACACGATCATGCTCAGGCAATTGCCAAGTCAGACCTAGCGCCATACCACGCGGCATGATGGTGACTTTATGAACAGGATCTGCTTTAGGCAACAGCTTAGCAACGACTGCATGACCAGATTCATGATAAGCCGTGTTGCGACGTTCATCTTCACGCATAACTGCAGATTTACGTTCAGGCCCCATCACAATCTTATCTTTAGCGTCTTCGAAATCCTGCATCTCTACCAAGCGTTTGTTACGACGCGCAGCAAACAACGCAGATTCATTCACCAGATTCGCTAAGTCAGCACCTGAAAAACCAGGGGTGCCACGTGCTAAGACATCCGCTCTCACATCAGGTGCGATTGGTACTTTGCGCATATGCACAGTCAGAATTTGTTCGCGACCACGAATGTCTGGCAAGCCTACGATGACTTGACGGTCAAAACGACCAGGGCGTAACAACGCTTTATCAAGAACATCTGAACGGTTGGTCGCTGCAATCACGATCACTCCCGCATTCGCTTCAAAACCATCCATCTCAACTAACAATTGATTCAGTGTTTGTTCACGTTCATCATTACCGCCGCCCATACCTGCACCACGATGACGACCCACTGCATCGATCTCATCAATGAAGATAATGCAAGGCGCATGTTTTTTTGCATTCTCAAACATGTCACGTACACGGGAAGCACCTACACCGACAAACATTTCAACAAAGTCAGAACCTGAAATGGTGAAGAACGGTACTTTCGCTTCGCCTGCAATAGCACGTGCCAATAAAGTTTTACCAGTACCAGGAGGGCCAACCATTAATACGCCACGTGGAATACGTCCACCCAGCTTTTGGAATTTAGTTGGATCACGCAGAAAATCTACGAGCTCTGAAACTTCTTCTTTCGCTTCATCGCAACCTGCCACATCAGCAAAGGTCACAGCGTTTTGGTTTTCATCCAACATACGTGCTTTGGATTTACCAAATGAGAATGCACCGCCTTTACCGCCGCCCTGCATTTGACGCATGAAGAATATCCATACGCCGATTAACAGCAGCATAGGGAACCAAGAAATAAAAATCTGAGAAAGGAAAGAAGGCGGCTCAGGTTGCTTGACATCGAATTTGACGCCATTGTTGACCAGATCACCAATCAACCCACGATCTAAATTTGTCGTCGTTGCTTTGATTTTTTTACCATCATTCGTAATCGCAATGATGGTTCTATCCTCAATGGTGGCTTCACGAATGTGCTGCGCTTTGACTTCATCGAGAAAATCAGAATACGGGATAGGCGTGGCTCCGCCGGCGATTCCGCGATCGTCAAACTGTTTGAAAACAGTAAACAGCACGAGGGCAATCACAACCCAAATGGCTGCCTTAGAAAACATATTATTCACGAACGCTCCTTAAATCGAACCCGCTTTTAGCTAGTGATAAATTTTACTCGCATTAAACCAGCCTTGCTAGAACTGATATCAGGCTAAACCCCTGATTTTTCAAGCCTAAATACGTAACATCGTAGACAATTAGAGAGGATTTTTTAAACCCCGCCCCAATAGGAAGGTTTCAGAGGATTTGTCGCGGCTAGCCTTGGGCTTTTTATGGGAAACCTGCTTAAACTCCAGCCTAAATTTTTCTACGATTTGGGTGTAACCGCTGCCATTAAAACATTTGACGAGCAAACTGCCCGAAGGTTTCATGTGAGCGCGACTAAAATCTATTGCCAAATCGATTATATCTTCCATCCTCGCCGCATCCGTCGCCGCAATTCCAGACAAATTCGGCGCCATATCAGAGAGCACCAGATCGACCTTCTGCCCTTCCAGTACGGCTTCCAACTGCTCTAACGCTTCCTGCTCCCTGAAATCGCCTTGTATGAAATGCACATCGGCGATCGGCTCCATAGGCAGCATATCCAGTCCTATGATGATGCCTTTAATTCCACCACCTTCTTTGCCCGCCAGTTTACGACGCACATATTGCGACCAACTTCCGGGCGTGCAGCCCAAATCGACAATAATCTGCCCCGGTTTGATTAAATGCTCGGATTCATCAATCTCCAGCAGCTTATAAGCAGCACGCGCACGGTAGCCTTCGCGTTGTGCCAGCTTTACATACGGATCATTAATGTGATCATGCAACCAGCTCTTATTGAGTTTGTTCTTAGCCATTCACGTAGAATACCGGTTTTGAAGGACATCCATGCTGAAACTCTCTCCTGCGCAGCGTAGCGCATT
>CANGLD010000186.1 GCA_947454475.1 Oxalobacteraceae bacterium | reverse complement strand
ATTTGAAACGATCGAATAATGCCCATGCGCGCAATTTGCGCAGGCTTAGCAGCAGTAATGTCCTGACTATTAAATAGTATCTGACCTGAACTCGGTTCAAGAAATTTAGTCAGCAAATTAAAACACGTGGTTTTACCTGCGCCATTTGGACCTATCAAGGCATGAATATGACCACGTTGCACTTGCAAGTTCACATTATCTACCGCGACAAATCCTTTGAATTCGCGCGTTAACTGTTTCGTTTCTAAGATGACGTCTGCCATCATGTCTCCAAATTAAAGTTTGATACTTTTAATAGCGTGTTTCGCCAAACTCCAGCGATGTGTTTCATTCGGGCCGTCATACACTCTGAAAGAACGCGCATCCGCAAAAATACGCGCAACAATCGTCTCATGTGTCATACCTGAGCCACCTAAAATCTGCGCACTACGATCAATCACGCGCCAAATTGCTTCAGACGAGATCACTTTAGCGGCACTCGACTCACGCGTGCCCAAATGGCCTTGATCCAACACCCATGCGCAATGTAAAACAGATAAGCGCGTTATGTGCAAATCCATTTCATTATCTGCCAACATAAAACCTACGCCTTCATGCTGACCTAGTGTTTTACCAAAAGCCTGACGTTGTGCTGCATAACGTAAAGCGACATCATGCGCACGTCTTGCTGCTCCCAACCAACGCATGCAATGTGTGAGTCGTGCAGGTGACAATCTCACTTGTGCATATTTAAATCCTTCACCCACTGCGCCCAATACATTTTCTTCCGGTACGCGCAGATTCGTAAATCGCACCACACCATGGCCACCTACAAAACAGGAATCAAGTGCATTCATCGTGCGCTCTACGACTATGCCCGGTGCATCCATATCAGACAAAAACATCGTGGCACTACCGTCCTCGAGCTTGGCCATAATAATAGCGAAAGCTGCACCATCTGCACCAGTAATCAACCACTTCACACCATTGATGATGAAATCTTTACCATCTCTGACCGCAATAGTTTGCAACATACTAGGATCTGCACCCGCTCCAGGCGCAGGTTCAGTCATACAAAAACAAGAACGTGTTTTACCTGCAGCGAGTGGACGTAACCAACGTTCTTTCTGCGCTGGCGTACAGATTTCTTCCATCATGTGCATATTGCCCTCATCTGGAGCAAAAATATTCATGGCAACTGGACCCAATGGTGAATAGCCTGATTCTTCAAACACAATGGCTTTAGCAATGTGTGATAAACCTAATCCACCAAATTCTGGCGATACGTGCACAGATAAAAGTCCGGCCTTGATTGCTTTCGCAACCAATTCATCACGTAAATCTTCAGTTGGTCCATGAGGTGTACAACGCGCATCCCCTTCCATAGGGATAATCTGCTCGGCGATGAACTGGCGTGTCCTTTGCTGCAAGTCGACCAACTCAGCCGAGAGTGTGAAATCCATGCCCTGTCTCCTGATAGATACTGATTTAAATGCAGTTAAGTGCACCAAATCGGGTAAATAAATTTTATTTTTACTAACGCAAATTGATTAACTAGTGCTGCAGTGTAAGTCCGACAACTTATGCTATTTCTGAAAAAATTCAAACAGCTTTCTCAGATATTTACTTAAATAATAAAAGCGCCAGCTTAAGTGACATACTTATTAGTCAAATTAAGCCAACCAGTCTAATTAAACATGACTTGTTGTCAGCTTTAGAATAAAACACGTTCCGCGAAAACCAGCTATTCAGGCTAGAATAAAGCCATTCAATTAGCAGATTATGGGATTTAGTCATGTCCAGAATGACCGCCTTATTTGGCGACATCAGCAATATTATTAGTCTAGCGATTACGCCAGCATTTTTATTACTCGGCGTTCTGATCCATATGCGCGTGCTAAATAATCGCTTAGATAGGATCATCGACCGTACTGAATTATTGCAATCTCTGCAAATGAGCCCACATGGTAGCCCTGCAACCAATAGTCACGAATTATCTGTGCTGCATCGTCGCATGAATGTTATCCACAAAGCTACGATGTTTGCGTCTAGCTGTGTTGTGATGGTTTGTAGTGTTGTCATCGCTTTATTAATCGATGATGTGTTCCATCTCAGATTAGATATGCTGATTGCGTTCTTATTTGTATTTTCTATGCTGCTATTGATCGCAAGTTTTAGTCTTTTCTTGCATGAAATTTTTATAGCCAGTCACTCTCTGCCTGCAACTGCAGTACATAGACAACGTCAATTTGAAAAAGCAACTTAAGAAATTAAGATCACCTCTTTAAAAGTGAATAGAGATCTTAAGCATGCACGCAAAATCTTTGCTGCATATGTTCTAAGCCAACTTTAGATAAAACTTGTTGTAAACGTTCCGTTGGTTTGCGTCGAGGCAGATCTTTGTAGTGCGCAATAATCAATTCATTCTTCATAGAATGCTCCCAACCCACTAGCTCCGTCACACTCACTTGATAACCATGCGCTTCTAACTGCAAGCAGCGCAACACATTGGTTAACTGACTACCGAATTCACGTGTATGTAGTGGATGACGCCAAATTTCAGTGAGTGGGTCATGCAATTGCTGACTCTTTATTTTTCTTAATTCTCCCGCCACTTCGGCCTGACAACACGGCACCACCACTACAAACTGTGCTTTCTTTTCTAAAGCAAAATGTATCGCATCATCCGTTGCCGTGTCACAGGCATGAAGAGCTGTCACCATATCTACACGCTGCGGTAAGTCTGGTGTATGAATAGCTTCTGCAACCGTTAAATGAAGAAACGACATGCGCAAGAATTCGCATTGTTGTGCTAAGGCGCGTGAATTCTCTACTAACTCTTGCCGACTTTCTATGCCATAAATATGTGACGCATCATGTAGTGATTTAAAAAATAAATCATACAAAATAAAACCCAGATAGGATTTACCAGCACCATGATCAACGAGAGTAATAGGATGGTTTTGCTGAATAAGCTGCTTGAGTAGCGGCTCAATAAACTGAAATAAATGGTAGACCTGTTTGAGTTTACGCCGACTATCCTGATTCATTTTCCCGTCACGGGTCAGTATATGTAGGGCCTTGAGTAATTCTATGGATTGTTCTGGCTTGATATCGACCATGATAGGAATTGGCGAGCTTATTATTAAAACAAGCCTGCATCATAGCAAAATAAACCAACTCAGCTACAAAGTGATTTGTAGTCAACGCACTAAGAAAATTCTATCGACAATTTGTCGCGTAAGTAATCATCAATCTCATGCTCTGGCATAGGACGGCCATACAGAAAACCTTGATAGACATAACATCCATGCGACTCAAGAAACGCTTGTTGTTCTATGTTTTCCACACCCTCTGCAATCAATTCTAATTGCAAGCTTTGCGCAAGAACGGCAATCGTTCTGATAATGGCAGCATCTTTTTCTTGCGTTGTGCTATTTGCAAAGAAAGAACGATCTATTTTTAACTCATCTATCGGTAAATTACCTAAATAAGAAAGTGAAGAATAACCAGTACCAAAATCATCTAAAGAAAAGCGCAAGCCTAGTTCTTTTAGCTTCATCATTTTCGATATGGCAGCATCAACCTCATCGACTAACAAACTTTCTGTCAGTTCGAGTTTCAATTGATGGGGATTAGCTCCAATCTCTGCAATCAAGTGCGAAACGGTTTCTACAAAATTAGGCTGCCTGAATTGTCGAATACTAATATTGACTGCAAGTGATATTGATTCTAATGCAGGATACTGACTCCATTTTACTAAGATATGGCAAGCTTGCTGTAGCGCCCATTCACTGATAGGAATGATTAAACCCGTTTCTTCAGCAAGCGCAATAAATTCCTCAGGCTGAATCAAACCTTTATCAGGATGCTGCCAACGTAATAATGCTTCGAATCCTGTTAAT
>CANGLD010000185.1 GCA_947454475.1 Oxalobacteraceae bacterium | reverse complement strand
GTCGGCAAGATGCTAAATAATGTGTAAGAGACTAAAGAAGAGATACCGCGTGTGCCACGTTCTATATCTCTGGTGACACCACCTGTTTGCCGATTTAAATGAAAGCGCAATGAGAGCGCATGTAAGTGACGGAATACTTTGAGTGCAATCGTTCGTACCGCTCGTTGTGTGACTTTTGCAAAGAAAAATTCTCTCAGCTCAGTGAAAATGGTGGTTGATAGACGCAATAAACCATAAGCCACCAATAGCCCCATAGGCAAAATAAGCACGCTAGCGGGATGATTGGGCGTGATGCTTAGGCTATCGACTAATTCTTTAAGCACCAGTGGCACGCCCACATTCGCAAGCTTGGCGCCTATCAGACAGGCTAAGGCAACTAAGACCCGCCATTTATACGCCCAAAGATAGGGAACCAATGTTTTTAGGGTGCCCCAATCATTACGCGTGTCCTGATTGGCGGGTGGGAGATGATGAGAACTGCCGTGATGTCGCATGAGCCTAAAATAATTCGAAACGAAAAGTGAATGAGATGGTTTATGCTAGTCGAATTAAGCGACAAGCACGTCTTAAAGAGAGATTGTAACGTTTATGGCTAATACTGTTGGCCTTGAAACCAGCATTGAAAACAGGAGTCAAAATGATTGAACCCCATATCAATAGTCTGCCTGAGGGTATGCCTACTTTACGTGTGATGCCTATGCCTGCTGACGCCAACATCCATGGTGATGTTTTCGGCGGCTGGATCATGGCTCAGGTTGATATTGCAGGTGCTTTACCTGCTGTGCGACGAGCCAATGGAAGAGTAGGAACGGTAGCTGTGAATTCTTTCGTTTTCAAACAGCCCGTTTTTGTAGGTGACTTATTATCGTTTTACGCAAAAATCGTTAAAACGGGCAGAACCTCGATCACAGTGAATGTGGAAGTGTATGCGGAACGTAACCGCTTACAAGCCGACATAGTGAAAGTGACTGAAGCCACCCTGACTTACGTTGCAACTGGCGAAGACCGCAGACCTCGCGAACTGCCTGTGATTAATAACTAAATGCAATCAGGCTGGGGCTTTTTCATCACGCAATTCACGTCGCAATATTTTTCCTACATTAGTTTTAGGTAGTTCATTTCTAAACTCTATGAGTTTAGGTCGTTTATAACCCGTGAGCTGCTCATGACAGTAGTCAGTTAATTGTTCTGCAGTTAATGAAGGATCGCGGCGAACGACAAAGAGTTTGACTGCTTCACCAGTATGTTCATCTGGTACACCCACTACAGCACATTCCAATACGCCAGGGTGGGTTGCTACGACACCTTCGACTTCATTTGGATACACATTGAAGCCTGACACCAAGACCATATCTTTTTTTCTATCGACGATGGTGACATAACCGGTTGCATCCATAACGCCTATATCACCGGATTTAAAATAACCATCTGCTGTCATGACTTTGGCAGTTTCATCAGGCTTGTTCCAATAGCCCACCATCACTTGTGGTCCGCGTATCGCAATCTCGCCAACCTGCCCTAGTGGCAAAGCATCACCACTATCATCCAAGATCGCAATCTCAGTGGAAGGAATTGGTAAGCCAATAGTGCCAGTAAATTCTTGTGAGTTAGCGGGATTCGCTGTTGCAACTGGCGCTGTTTCAGAGAGGCCATAACCTTCTACGATATTTCTGCCAGTGACTTCGCGCCAACGATCATTCACAGCTTTTTGCACTGCCATACCACCGCCATTTGACAGCTTCAAACTAGAGAAATCTAATTTTGCGAAATCTGCATTATTCAATAAGCCGTTATAAAGTGTATTCACGGCGGGGAACATATTGAATTTGTATTTACTCAATTCTTTCACCAAACCAGGTATGTCGCGTGGATTAGGTATGAGTATGTTCATACCTCCGGTACGCATACCCATCAAACAACATACTGTAAGTGCAAAGATGTGATACAGCGGCAAAGCGCAAACAGTAATCATGGCATCCACTTTAGGTGGCATATCTAAAGCAGGTTGCAACCACACTTCGTTTTGCAACAGATTAGCAATCACATTTCTATGACTGAGCATCGCACCTTTAGATAAACCTGTAGTTCCACCTGTGTATTGCAAGAAGGCGATGTCTTCATGCCCTACTTCTACTGGACGCAATGTGAGACCCGCGCCTTTATGCAGCACTTGATTAAAACGTATCGCATGGGGCAATGAAAATGCAGGTACCATTTTTTTAATATGCCGCACTACAAAATTAACAATGCCACCTTTTACGCCACCTAATAACTCCCCCATGCTAGCAACCACAACAATTTTAATTGCTGTATGCGAGATGACTTTTTCTAAGGTATGCGCAAAGTTTTCTAAAATGATGATTGCTTCTGCACCTGAGTCCTGTAGTTGATATTCCAACTCTCTAGGTGTGTAGAGCGGATTCACATTGACGACCGTGTATCCAGCACGGAGCACAGCGGCAATCGCAACGGGATATTGCAAAACATTCGGCATCATTAACGCAACACGTGCACCTGGCGGTAATCCTTGTGCTTGCAACCAAGCGCCTAGCTTGACTGACATCGTATCGACTTCATTAAAGCGCAAAGTCTTGCCCATGCAAGCATAAGCATTGCGCGTAGCATATTTACTAAAGGCTTCTTCTAACAAATGCACCAATGAACGATAGCGCGTGAAATCAATTTCCGAAGGTACGCCTTGTGGATAGGATTTAGTCCAGAATTTTTGCATGCTTGATCCCTGATTGTTTTATTTTTTGGGCTAGACGTTACTTCGCTCTAGGTCTCCCTCATAGCTCTGAATCGTATCTGAAAATGAGGGAGATGTGGGGTTATTGCAGCGCAGCAGTGGTATCTACTGTGTTCTCCTGCGCTGACACTGCAGGGTCTGTCGATAATTGCGCAAGTTGGCTGCGCCGTTTTTGTTTTTCTAACTTGGATAATTGACGAACGGCCTGATAAAACCGTGAAAAATCCTGGTGCTTAGACCACAGATGATGAAATGCTGGCACCAAATCAAAATAGGTAGAAACCAGTGCTAGATGTGCATTCGATAAGGGTTGATTAAACCAAGCATCGTAGCTCGCATCATCTTTCCATTGTTCATGCTTAACCACACTGTAAGCAGCTTTTAAAGAGAGAAAAATTTCACTCTTTTTTAATCGTTTTGCTGAAGACGATTCTTTGCTTGCATAATTTTCTGCTAGCTTCAACCGGTACTGAGATAACAGCGCAATAAATTCTAGACGACGTTTTTGACTTAACTGAAAATTTTTCAGCTGATCCGCGTTATGAATTCGATTCAGCCAACGCGTTACACCAATTTCTTCCACTGCAGTGGCAAAAGATTCATTGAATTGCGTATCGCCAGGAATATATATAACTTGATGAGCAAGCTCATGAAAAATGAGTCGTGCTAATTCCGCTTCTGAGTAATGTATGAAAGTAGAAAGTACTGGGTCATCAAACCATCCTAAGGTGGAATAAGCGGGCACACCTGCTACTAGTACATCCAGCCCTTTATGCTGCATAGTTTCGGCGAATTGATAGGCTTGCTCTTTGTTGTAATAGCCACGATAACTGACACAACCCACCACCAAAAAACACCATTGCTCAGGTGTTAGCGATAACTCTGGCGTTACGACGACATTCCACAACACATAAGGACGTTTTAAGTCAGCATATTTTTTATAGCTACCATTATCAGGTAAGCCTAATTCGGTTACGGCAAAGCGTCTTATTTCTTTAACTAATTTAAGTCGTGCTTTTAGATTGTCATCCGTATTAGCTTGCACAAGAACGCGCTCAATCGGTTTTGCTTGCGCTAAGACTGCCATTTGTCCTTGTGCAGCTTGCGAGTAATAAGCTAATTGAGCACAACCACCACACATAGCAAGTAAAGCACT
>CANGLD010000184.1 GCA_947454475.1 Oxalobacteraceae bacterium | reverse complement strand
CCGCGTACGCCAAATGAAGAACGAGCACCGAAGCCGCGTGAAGAGATTTGCGGATCTTGCGCCATTTGATTACGGTTTTGTGCGGTGATGCCAGGTACGCGTGCCAGACTTTCTGAGAGCGTCATTTTTACGCCGCCATTTTGTATGGTGTCTTTCTCGACTTTGTCGATAGACATAGGCAGGTCAAAGCTGTCTTGTTCTACGCGGGTTGCGGTGACAACAACAGGTGACAGGGTTTTTGTTTCTTGTGCGTTGGCGTTAGCGATAAAACACGCAGTAATCATTAAGGAAAGGCTAGTTCTTTTCATGCTTGTCTCTTTATGCCCTCGGGCTCAATTTCAAAAAAATGTCGATGCTACAGCAGGGAATTGAATGCATGAATCAGGAAAATCATGATTTGTTACTAGATAGTCACTTTGCGTGTGTAACGTTTTGATGTGCTTGTGTGTGAGAGGGTATTTAGCGGATTGTTATTATTAATTTGAAAACACCACAGATAAAAAAACGACCCCTAAGGGTCGTTAAAACAAACGGAGTTCTTGCAAACACATCACGAAGCTAAAGGCCAATAATTAGCGATTCGCGATATACATGGTGATTTCAAAGCCAAAGCGTAAGTCAGTTGCTGCTGGTGTAGTCCAAGTCATAAACATCTCCTGTGTGGTTGAAGTGCTTACAGTACCTCTGACAGGCTGACCTGCATTGACAAACATTGTGCCTGCTTGGGCACTGACTAGCACGAGCAAATCACGTAATTAACGCTCATGATTTTCATGAACTTCGGGTCTTAGCTCTGTGGTTGAGCAAATCCTGCTCTGACTCTGCTGTCGCATTAACGAGCAACTGATAAGATGACTCATAAGTAAGGACTGTCTAACAGTGCCAACTAAGACAGAGCAGCGAAGTATTCTCATTATGACAATAAATTCAACATCAGGGACTCAGGCAGCGCCGCTGTTACCAGCTATGCATGTCCCGACTTCAATGAGTCTGCGACTCAAAATTAATCTGATCTTTGCCGTGCTGACGATTTTAGTCTTCAGCATTTTGATTGCGATTGAGATGAATGCAACGCGTAATAGCGTGGCTGAAGAGATGGAAGCATCAGGTCGCATTGCTTCTCAATTGCTAGGCCGCATAGGCAATATGTATGCAAATAAAAACCTGCCAGAGTTGGTGGAGTTTTTACGTGAGACGGGGCGTGTGCGTGCTCAGGAAATTAGTTTACATAGCTTAAATGGTGATTTGCTATATCAATCTCCCCCCTCGGTATATAAAACAGGGCGCAATGCGCCACAATGGTATGCCGCTTTGATCACTCCGCCTGAATCAGTGCGTGTGATTGAATTGAGTAATGCACGTATTACGATGCGCACCAATCCTACGCGTGCAATTCTGGATGGATGGGACAACTTGGCTGATATTTTGTTTGCGCAGTCTGTGTTATTCATCATCGCTGATTTAGTAATTTTTTGGTTAGTGGGTTATTGGTTAGCGCCTTTAGAAAAAATTGAACGTGGATTGCTTGAGATAGAACAGGGTGATCATCATGTGAGATTGCCTGCTTTACCAGGCAAAGAAGCTGGACAAATGGGGCGTGCATTTAATCGTATGGCGCAAGCGGTAGAAGAGAATATACAAGTGCGACAAGCAACAGCAGAGGCGCAAGCACGTTTAGCAACGCAACGAGAATTCACTCAATTACTTTATTCACGTATAGAACAAGAACGCGCTGCATTAGCTCGTGAATTACATGATGAGTTAGGTCAATCTTTAACGGGTATACGTTCAATTTCTAAATCACTCTTGCAGCATGCTGATGTGGCAGGTAGTCCACTGCAGCGTTCAGCGCAAATGTTGTTTGATACTGCAGGCATGATGTCCGATGCTATGCATAGAATGATTCCGCGTCTACGACCTATACAACTAGAAGGTATGGGCTTGGTTGATGCAGTGCGTGATTTACTCACTGCAACGCAGCTAAAAAATCCTGAATTAAAAACCGAATTAGAAGTGCAGGGAGAAATACCTGCGCTAAATGAAGAATGCGAATTACATGCTTATCGCATTATTCAGGAAGCGATTACAAATGTTGTGAGACATGCTAAAGCAAGTCGTACGCATGTTTGTATCGCGATGAAAAATAACAGCTTGATCTTATCGATTGCGGATGATGGACAAGGTGCACAAAGTTTGCAGCGCGAAGGGCATTATGGTGTGCGTGGTATGCAAGAGCGTGCAGCATCGATACATGGCAATATTGTATTTCAACCCGCTGCGATGGGTGGTTGTGAGGTGTTGGTAAACTTGCCGCTATCCTCGCCAGTGCATGAGTCGCATCACGAAAGTCAGGTATGAGTAAAAAAATTACAGTGATGTTGGTGGATGATCATGCTGTGGTGCGGTTTGGTTTTAGGATGCTATTAGAAGCCACCGAAGATATACAAGTGGCGGCAGAGGCAGAGTCAGCTGAGATTGCGTATCAACAGATCCCGATTGTAAAACCCGATGTGATTGTGATGGATATTTCGCTAGGTGGCACGATGGGTGTGGAAGCAACGCGTCGTATCGTAGCGCGAGATAAAATGGCGAAGGTGTTAGGTTTATCGTCACATGAAGATCCTAGTTATGTGCGCTATATGTTGAAAGCAGGCGCGTTGGGTTATTTATCTAAACGCAGTGCGCCAGATGAATTGATTCATGCAATACGCCAAGTTGCTGAAGGACGTATGTATATAGAAAATAATTTATCACAACGTATGGCGTTAGAAGAATTTAATGGTGAAAAAAGTCCTATAGAAGTGTTATCAGATCGTGAATTTGGGGTGTTTATACAGTTGGCTAAAGGTCAGTCAGTCAATCAAATTGCTGAGATTTTAAATATCTCGCCACGAACAGCAGGCACACATCTGTATAACGTAAAACAAAAGCTCGGTGCAGCTAATCAAGCTGAATTAACCTTGATTGCAGTGAGACATGGATTGATAGAGTTATAAGCTAGAAGATTTTTCTTTTCTAACTTTAATTGATAGTAGCGGTTTGCGATTTTAATAGATGAGCAGGAAAATCTTGTAACCGTAGTGGTCGACCTAGAAAAAATCCTTGGGCTTTGTGTATGCCTAACTCAATCAAGGTGGAAAGTTCTGTAGATGTTTCCACACCTTCCGCAATTAAATCACATCCGGTATCGTTAGAAAAATGAACTAATGCTACAGCGAGTGCACGTCTTGCTGGATCAATATCGATATCGCGTGTCAGGCTAATATCCAGTTTAATGTAATCGGGTCGTAAATTTAATATATGTCGAAAGCTGGCATAGCCAGCTCCAGCATCATCCACCGCTACTTTGAGTCCCTGTGCTCTATAGGGTTTGAGTGTCTCGGCAATTTCTTCATACTGATGCACAGCATCATGTTCTGTAATTTCCAATACTATGCGTGATAGTTCATGACTAGCATTTAAAAGTTGTGCTATCGATGCAGAGGTAATAGTTTGTGGTGAGATGTTCATGCTTACATAAGCATCATCTTGAAAATATTTTATGTTACTCATAGCAAGTTCAATAGCACGTACTTCTAAATGTATGCCCATGCCTATTTCATGTGCTTCTCGAAACCATATATTTGGTGCATTCACAGGCAGGTCGGGAAAGCGTGAGAGTGCTTCATAACCAGCGATTTTATTTTTTGGCAAATCAAAAATCGGTTGATAAGCAGGATACATTGCTTCACCACGTATTATTTTATTCACTACATCAAGAGTAATTTGTTTAATTGATTTGATGCGACGTGTTCTTTCTATGGCTTTGCCAGCAAGTTCTGCAAAAGCATGCATGAGTGCGAGATCACGTTGATTAAGGGTGTCATCCGGTTTGCGACTAAAGCAGCAAAATGTGCCTAAGAGTTTGCCGTCCGATAAAGTGATGGG
>CANGLD010000183.1 GCA_947454475.1 Oxalobacteraceae bacterium | reverse complement strand
TATTGGGAACAAGAGTTCACGCAACTCAAACCGGTTAAACGTAGAGGTAACCGTCGCTACTATCAGCATCATGAAGTGTTACTGATACGACGCATACGCGAGTTATTGTATGAACAGGGATTTACCATCAGTGGAGCGAGAAATAAGCTTGATGGCCCTGAGATTTTAGGTATGGCTGCAGAAGGCGAAACAAGCGTGTCTATGGATCTTCTGGCAGTGCGTTCTGAGTTAGAGCGCGTTCTCGTACTCCTCAAAGCTTAAACACCCTTTAAGCTCTTCACACTCTAAACGGCAAAAAAAAACCCGCTCTCGAGAGAGCGGGATAAATCTATATCTGAGGAGTAGACATAGAGGAGACGAATTAATTATGCTGCCTCGCAAAATATAAATCTAATTTTGATTTCGCATGGCAGACATAAAAAATCAATATATCAATTCTAAAAAAATCCATTTAAAAGCATAGTTCTTGAGCTGACAATAATAGTTCCGATTATTTCAACCTATAATTACGGTGTGTGTGGGGCATAAAAGGTTAACAAAATGCATATTTTTCACCTTATGCAAGATTTTTATGTTGATTTTTAACAATATTTCCCGCATTTCACCGTATAATTTCCCTATAGATACAAATTGGCATGAAATTGATGAGTTGCCCGAATGCTAAGCGCAGGTTGGGTGGTCAGTGCCAATAGTCGTTGTTATGATTTTTTTATTGAAAACCCCAGGAGGCGCTGTTGGCAGATTCAAATCAAAGTGGATGTCTGACGGTTGGTGAAGGTGTCGCATTGAATGGTACTTTTGTCGTCCCGGATATTGCCTCAGTATCAGGAAGTATTGAAGGCGACATCACTGCTCGTGAATTGATTGTTTCAAGTACCGGTGTTATCAAAGGCAAAGTAACTGCCGATATCATCGACTTGCGTGGTGAAATCCATGACACGCTGACAGCCAGAAAATCACTCTTTATTCGTTCTACAGGTAAAGCACTAGGTTCTGTTCAATACGCTGAAATTGAAGTCGAAAAAGGCGGGGACTTGCAAGGTACACCTCAGAAGATCGATGGTGATGCTGGCTCCGAACAGTCTTTTGGTTAATTTGAATCCAAGGCCTTAACGTGTTCAATAAGCGTAAAAACGAAGAACGGGAAAAGACAGTTCCTATGGATGAACCAGCTCCAGTGCAGTCCAGTAGTGAACCCGAAATCACAGACACAGAACTTCCTATGGTCGAACAAGAAGATACTTATCCAAGTTCAAATGGCGGAAATGGCGGCGCCAAGCCAGCGAATGGCAATCTCAAGCCTTCTATCATTAGTGAGGGCTTTGAGTTCATCGGTGAAATCCGCTCAAATGGCTATCTCACCATTGATGGCACAGTGCGTGGTACTCTGTCCTTGCACTCCATTCAAATCGGTGCAACCGGCATCTTGGATGGTAATGTGACCTGCGATACCATGAATGTCAAAGGTGGATTCTCAGGGCAGTTAGATTGCCGTGATTTGACGATAGGTAGCCGTGCTGTTGTGGATGGCAAGGTCAGCTTTAAGAGCATTACCATTCAACGTGGTGGTGTGGTTAAAGGCGAACTCAAGAAAAAAGCCTGATGATTCATCAGGCTCTTTTTTAATTTCTAGAATTTCCAGCAGATTCAAGTTTCATCAAAGCGCCGTTACGGCGCTTTTGCATTTCTGAGCGCTACTTTTTCATGAGCGCGTGTTGCTTAAACACTCTTCGTTTCTTTGGCCATTTTTATCACTGCCTGAGCATCAGTGGTGATAGAAGTATTGTTTTGTGCTTGAATGACCAAGCCTAGCAATTTCGCGCCATGCTCAACACCGATAGTGCCGTAGGTAATATCACCACGTACTTCAGAATCCTTGTGGAACTCAGCACGTTCAGTTGCATAGACATTGCCTTCAATCTTGCCAGCGACCATGATGCGATATGCAGTGATATCACCAAATACTTCACCTGAACGGCCGATCGCTACTGTCACTTTTTTTTCTTTGGCTGTTTCTATATTGCCGATGACTTTGCCATCAATCCTCACGCTATCAACAAGTACGAGACGACCGTAGATTTCTGTCGTGGCGCCTATGATAGTGTCGAATTTTTCCTGTGTAGGGAGCAATTTAGTTTGTTTCATTTTATTGAACATGTGGATGACTCCATCTTTTGGCTTAGTAAGCCAAGGTAAATTCTGCATACTACTCAGCTAAGTCGTTGTTACAACATGCTGGAATAATCAATCCCCATCACTACTGTTATGGGAATCGATGTAGATGGAAATTAGCTGTGGTTGAATGTAACTACCTGTGCCGGATCAAGAACGCGGCCAAAACGGAAAACTTCATAATGTAAGTGCGGGCCAGTTGAACGACCAGTGTTGCCCACTTCAGCAATACGCTGACCACGTTTTACTTTCTGTCCATCTGTAACAAGTCGCTTACTAATATGCGCATAGCGAGTTACAAAACCTTCTGCATGTGTGACTTCAACGATATTGCCGTATGTGTCTTCCCAGCCTGATCGAGTCACTACGCCATCCGCCGCTGACAAGATAGGTGTGCCTGTTGACGCTGTAAAGTCTAAGCCTTCATGGCGCGCTAAAGTGCCTGTGAATGGATCGTTACGCAATCCGAATCCACTTGAAACACGATAATCGCCACCGATAGGAATACCAGTAGGCAGCGTCTGTAGCCAAGTTAATTGTTTATCCCAATCTGCGCGCAAATTAACCACAGCTTTTTGTAGTTGAGTAATGTCGGCAGAGGTCATGTCTAAATTAGCGACCAGAGATTTATTGTCGTTTATGGTAAAGCGTGTAGATGGAACGAAAGGACCACCTTTGCCGTTTTCACCATTGCTGCGTTTTTCTCGCATGCTGCCTGGTGTGGCCATATCCATAAAACGATTTTTGATAGTTTGTAACTGCTGTAATTCCTGTGCAGTTGCATTCAATGCTTCTTGCAACGAGGCTAGTTTGCCGCGATACATCGCTTCCATGCGTTGTTGTTCAGCTTCAGTCGTCACGCCACCTAAACTGCGCGCTAACTCTGGACTAGATTCAACTGCGATCTTGAAACCAACTAAATAAAGTAAGAAACCAGCAGTCGCGCAGGCGAACGCAACCGCACCGAATGCTATTAGCACGCGGCGAGCAGTAATTGAAATTGTGTGTACTTTGCCCGTAGGGCCAGAAACCCACATCAACTGCATGTCATTCTCACTTTAGACGAGAGATATTTATTTACTTTTATCAGGGAGGCAAACAAACATGTATTAGCCATTCCCACTTTTTTTATTTCTTATAAAACGTTTTATGTGGAGACATAAGATCCTGCGACTTACGCGCATTCTATCTACCCACAACACTCAGCGTACCCATAGCTGAGTAGGACCTTGAATTATATGACAATTTAGAAATGTTGCGCCATAAAATAGCTACTAATGGTGAAAATTAGCGTATTGATAAAATTGCTAAATTACTATTCAAAATTGATTCATTTTATTTAACATTCGCACAAAATATTTCTATTTATGAAATTATAAAAATACTATTTATTGTTGTGTGAATTCAGTAATTCTTCTTTGTGGTGCTTCAGTGCTAACTGTTGTGCTTAACAAAAATCCAAAAACAGAGAAGGACTTAGCCTGTTTTTTGAATAGTCTTATGCCACTTCATAGATCGAACTATGTACACAAAACTTGAGAGTGTTGAATGGAAAGAAAATGAGAAAGTAAAAAAAAGAGAGGCAGAAAGTGATCTGACTCCCTAAATATGATTTGGTCGGGGCGGCGGAACTTGAAGCTAAATTCATTTCTTTTCAAAAAATGAGCACTGGGGAGACTTTTCAAGAGTCACTGTTTTTCAAGTCGCGAGATCATGTCCTGTCCTACACCTAGCGAAGCAGCCATATCCGCTTGTA
>CANGLD010000182.1 GCA_947454475.1 Oxalobacteraceae bacterium | reverse complement strand
AATACTTCCTGTGGTTGGTGTGCCATTACCCTTTATGAGTTATGGTGGTACTGCTTTTGCTACACTGAGTATTTGTGTGGGTATATTAATGAGCATTCAACGCAATCGTAAGTTAGTTCAAACATAGACTAAGCATAATTAGGATGAACATCACGATGACCACTAGCAAAATAAAAAAAATTATTCCCGCCAGTGCAGTCTTATTGATGATGTTTTTGACTGCGTGTACTACGGTAGATTTAAGTGTGCGTGAAAATAAAAAAGCACCGTCTGAATCAACAGCATCAACTCAATCTCCCACAAGTTCTGCAAGCACACCTCCGGCGACTACAGCAAAAGGTCGTGGCGCTTACTATCAAGATGATGGGCCAGGCGATCAAGTGCCAGAGGGCTTGATGAATGTGCCGGATGCTATTCCAAAGATAGAGCCTTTCGCAAAAGGACCGAGCAAGCCTTATACGGTACTTGATAGAACCTATACACCGATAACAGATTATCGACCCTTCATACAACGCGGTGTGGGAAGTTGGTATGGCAAAAAATTTCATGGACAGCGTACAGCTTCAGGTGAAATTTATGACATGTATAAAATGACAGCGGCACATCCTATTTTGCCTATACCAAGCTATGCACGTGTCACTAATATCCGCAATGGAAAACAAGTGATCGTTCGGATTAATGATAGAGGTCCTTTTCTCGCTTCACGCATTATTGATCTTTCCTATACTGCAGCGTTTAAATTAGGCTATGTGAATGATGGCAGTGCAGAGTTACAAGTAGAGAGATTGCTGCCAGATGAGATTGCACGCTTAACATCAGAAGGTGGGGCACAGCAAACAGCGGCGAATGCTACGGAAGATGATGCAATTTCACGCTTGAGTGCAAATACCAACGGAACACGCGTGGGACAAGAAGGATCAGGATTTTATTTACAGCTAGGTGCTTATTCGCAAGCACAAAATGCACAAGCAGCACTCGAACGATTAAAACCTACATGGCCAACTGATTTGCCTTTGCCATCAGTAACGCAAAACCAAGGTTTATTTAGATTGCATAGTGGTCCATTTACATCACGTGAAGAAGCGACTAAAGCAGCCCGTCAATTACAAACCTCGGCACAAATTAATACCAGCATAGTGCAAAAATAACAAAGCAAAGATTCGAAGCGTTCAGTGATTTTCATCCTTAGCAATATCAGATTTTTGTTGTAGCGCTAAAGCTAACTCATACAACGTATTCTTCTTTTTGCCAGTGATGCGTGCAGCGAGAGTGGCAGCCTGACTTACTGAACAATCTTCTAATAAAATACCTAAAATACGTTCAGCCTCACTATCTTCATCCGAACTTAAACTTGCTGCGCCTTCAATCAGCAATACAAACTCACCACGCTGTCTATTTTCATCTTGCTGAAACCATGTAATGGCTGAACCTAGTGAACAACGGTGAATTTGTTCAAATAATTTACTCAGCTCTCTTGCGATCAATATTTTTCGTTCAGAACCAAATACTAGTGCTAAAGAAGTGATTGTTTCTATGATGCGGTGTGGTGCTTCATACAATACTAGCGTGGCTTTAATGTTAGAAAGCTTTGCCAGTTCCGTTTCTCTTTGTTTATTTTTGGCTGGCAAAAAACCTACAAAATAAAATTCATTAGATAAAAAACCACTACAAGAAAGTGCAGCAATCGCAGCAGATGCACCAGGGATAGGTATGACTTGCAAGCCTGCCTCTAAAACAGCATGTACGATTTGTGCGCCTGGATCAGAAATACCAGGAGTTCCTGCATCAGAGACCAAAGCGATACGCAGCCCTTCTTGAAGTTGCTGCACAATTTTTTCAGCAACGCTACGCTCATTATGTTGATGGGCAGCGAAACATTTTTTAGAAATGCCATAACGCGTGAGAAGTTGTGAGGTATTGCGCGTATCTTCACAAGCAATTGCGTCTACCATATTCAACACCTTGAGCGCACGCAAACTGATATCAGACACATTGCCTATAGGCGTGGCAATTACATACAGTGCGGATTGCGGAAATTGCTGTGCATCGAGTTCGTCAGCTAATTTGCTCACGCTCGCCATCAAAGAAAAATTGAGGGGCTGATTCATGGGGTGCTTACATATTGACTCTAAGAAGTTTGATTGTACAGAATGACAGCATAAATCCTGACCATCATGAAAACACCGGCTTCTAAAAGTTTGTCGTCTACGCAAAAAGGCGTAGCAGCCGAGTGCGCTGCCTTGGACTATTTAGAACAGCAAGGGCTGAGACTCATTGAGCGTAATTACTCATCGCGTTTTGGGGAAATAGATCTCATCATGTGGCAGCAGCACACCTTGGTATTTATAGAAGTAAGAAAGCGCAATAATCTGAATTTCGGGGGTGCGGCGGCAAGTGTGGGCTTAGCAAAACAAGACAAGCTGTGGAAGACAGCGCAAATATATTTGCAACGATATACATCACCGCCAGCTTGCCGTTTCGATTTACTCGCCTTTGAAGGTGGAAAAGTGGCGTGGTTACAGGACTTCATCAACCGGTAATCTGGATGTGAATAATCCTAAGCAGAGCTGTAAGCAAGACCCTAAAAAACTCAGCCTAAGCCAAGTTAAATCTTTCAGGCTATTCGAACAGCATAAGATTTATAATCACGGTCAGAATGAATAGTGAACGCATCATGGGGCACTTCCAGGAAAGTGCCGAACTCAATGCTCAGGCTTCGGCACTACTGTGCGGACCTGTGTCCAATGCAGTGGCGCTCATGTTTACTGCCTTATCGAATGGCAATCGTATTCTTGCCTGTGGCAATGGTGGTTCGGCGGCGGATTGTCAGCGCTTTGCATCTAAATTAATAGGTCGTTTTGAGCGTGAGCGTCTACCTCTTCCGGCCATGGCGCTGACATCAGATAGCTCCACACTCAGTGGTGTGGGTAATGATTTTGGATTTAATTCTATTTTCTCTAAGCAGGTACAAGCCTTTGGTCAGCCTGGCGATATCTTGCTAGCGATCTCCAGTTCTGGCAACGCCAGTAATGTAGTTGAAGCTGCAGAAGCAGGCTTAGAGCGGGAAATGCGAGTTATTGCACTCACTGGTGGTGATGGTGGAGTGCTCGCGCAGTTATTAACTGAAGCGGATGTTCATATATGTGTGCCACATGATCGTGTAGCACGCATACAAGAAATACATTTGTTGGTCATACATTGTCTTTGCGATGGCATCGATGTCGCACTTTTTGGAGGGGATCCCGAATGAAATTTTCCAACGCACTACAAGCTAAACCTACATCGCAAATTAAAAGCCATTCTTTGATGGACTATCGCAAGCCACTAGCTATGGTTGCACTTTGTGCAGGCATAGCACTCAGTTTGCAGGGATGTGTGGCTGTGATTGTGGGTGGTGCAGTGATGGGTACGATGGCAGCAACTGATAGACGTAGTTTAGGAGCACAAGCAGAAGATGCTTCGATTGTGCTCAAAGGTTCGGGGCGCATAGAAAAAGTAATTGCAGATCTAGGTCGTGTGTCTGTCGTGAGCTTTAATCGTAAAGTCTTGTTGACTGGTGAAGTCAAAGACGAAAAAATGAAAAAAGAAGTAGAGAAAGAAATCAGTACGTTGGCTGGCGTTGCTTTACCTATTACGAATGAAATCGTGGTTGCTCCTTTATCTAGTTTTGGTGTGCGTTCAAACGATATGGCGATTACTGCAAAAGTTCAGGCGGCCATTATTGATACCAAAGATATTTATGTAAATGCAGTGAAAGTTCATACTGATCGCAGCGTAGTGTATTTGATGGGACGAGTAACGCAACGCGAATCAAAAATTTATGCGGAAGTAGCAAGTCGCACTGGTGGTGGTATTCGAAAAATTGTAAAGTTGTTTGAATACATAGGTGAAGATGAACTACAAGAGCTACAGAAAAAACCTGCGCCAGAGCAGAAAAAAGAATAATCACTTTTACTACATTT
>CANGLD010000181.1 GCA_947454475.1 Oxalobacteraceae bacterium | reverse complement strand
AGACTTGTATCAATAACTTCATGAAAAATCTCGCAATTGTGGGGATTTATTTCAAAATAATGACCGAATGTTATTAAGTTTTTACCGATTCTTGGGCAGAATTTTCCAGATTGTGGAACAGGCTGTGCAAGCTAGACTGCATTAAATTCGTTAGGGTTGAGTAGCCATAAACGTCCATCCACTGTAATTAAAGCCGTGTTTATAACCTGCGCAGGAGTGAGTTGCGCTGCTGCTTGTCGATAACGTTGTAACTGCGTTTGATAATCCTCTTCTTGGCTAGGCAAATAATTGCGTTTGTAATCCAAGATCCACAGTCCATCATCTAACATCACGATGCGATCGAAACGTAATAGTTCACCTTCATGCACTAGCTCCATCTCATTGCGTGCAAATTGAAAATGTTGTGGATTAAAAAATCGCTCTAAGTCTGCCTGAGACAAAATAGTGACAGCCTGCTGGCGAATTATCTGCGCTTGTTCTAGGGTACAAGACAGCCATTGCGCAACGACCTGCTCCTCTGGTACCTGCACAGGCCATACTGATGGTGTCGTTAAACACTCCATGAGTAGATGCAGAAAAGTTCCTTCGCGTGTGGCTTCGGTTTCTTCATCTTGACTATCAGATGTGTAAGGCAATGCAAAAGATGGAGGATTAAAAACCGACACTGCAAAATTTGCAGGCTGTGAATCCAAAACAGGTTCCTGCATAGATGGAATATCAACCTCATCTAGATGCATGAACTTTTCATACCAACTACCAGCAACAACTGGCTCCGCGCTCTTATCGGAAGCTACACCACTGACTATGAAATAACGTTTAGCCCTTGTCATCGCTACGTAAAGCAAATTCAATTTTTCTTGATCACTGAATGACGATTCTTGTTGAAATAAATGCTCGCGAGCGAGACCGCGCTCGGCAGCTTTTCCAAATAGAGAAAAATGTGTGGGGCCATTAGCATCTTGCGGCCAGTCACACAGTACACCGCTATGCTCTTTGTTTTGATCGCTTTGATTTGCACCCATTAAGACAACTATTTCTGCTTCCAAACCCTTCGCAGCATGGATAGTCATAATACGTACTGCATTCGAAGCTGCATCAATACTTGCTTCATCCGGAGCTTGACTACCATCCCCCACTCTTAAGCGACGTAAGCGTTCTAAAAAACGCGCAATACTCGGATAGCGACCCGCATCAATTTCTAAAGCGAGTGCAATAAATGCTTCCAGATTCCCTAAGACTTGTGATCGCAACAACGTTGGAGCAGATTGCGAGTAACGCTGTACTAATTCACCCTGATGCATAATTTTATCGAGTAAATCATGTACAGGCAGTCGCGAGGCATGCATTAACCATGTCGATAACAATGCACTAGCATGTGACAGCGCAGGAGATAACTGCTGCGCAGCATGCAATGTTTGCAAACTGTGCCACCAACTCACCGCATGTTGTTGTGCGAGAAAAATAAGGTCTTCATCACTCGCATTAAAAATAGGGGATTTTAAAATCTGCGCTAAAGCTAAATTATCAGCCGGTAGTGTCAGCCAGTGTAGTAGCTGCATCAAATCAGAAATTTCTAATGCATCTAATAATCCACCACGACGATTCGACACAAAGGGTATGCCCGCTTTACGCAAGCCACGTTCATATGCTGATAAATGTGACCGACTACGAACCAATAACATCACATCAGACCATGAACTCATAGCACCATCCTGATGCAACTTCAGTAAGACTTGCGCAACTGTATAGGCTTCTTCTTCATAACGACTATCTTCATTTTCTTGTAACGCAGTATGCAATGGATTACGCAATGTAAAAGCTACAGAGGAAGCAGACTGATCACCCTCACCTGAGTCATCGGATTTTTCTGGCGCCACAATCAAAGGGCAACGCAAAATTTCACCTACATCTTTACTGTGCGTTGCTTGTGGCATATAGATAGGATTGTGCTGCATCACTTGATTCAACACTTGAACTACAGCGTCTGCATTTCGTCGCGTTAAATTAGTACGCAAATCTGCCGCACCGTGCGAGCAAAGTAATTCACGCGCAGCATGAAACACACGCGGCTCCGCACGTCTGAATCGATAAATAGATTGTTTAGGATCACCGACAATAAAAACCGTGGGTTGTATCGCTTCGTCTATTTCCGTATAGGCTACTAACCAATTTTTTATAATATGCCACTGCAATGGATTGGTATCTTGAAATTCATCTAACAAGATGTGTCGATATCGTGCATCCAAACGCATCTGCAAATAGGCAGCATGTTCCGAATGACTTAATAAACGCCACGCATGCCATTCCAGATCAGAAAAATCTAGTACGCGACGCTCTGCCTTAATTGACTGATAGTGCTCAACACAAGCAGTGCCAACTTTAAAAATTGCCTCATTCATTTGCAACACCATAGGTTCAAAACTACGATGATGCAAATTGATGAGTGCATGACAAACTGTTTGCCAAATTTCTAGATAGGCTGCTTCACCACCGATTACATGCACTGCATTCAACAATGTTGCATTCGATGGTGCTTTGCGAGGCTTACCCTCTGCTGTGATGAATGCACCCCAAAGCTCTTCAAAGCCAGATAGTCCATTTGCATCGGTTACAGCACGCTCAATAGTCGTTGCAATTTTTTGATTGGGTGCAGTGCCTTGTCCTAATAATTGAGCGATAGAGGTAATCTGACTTAAAAGTGATTGATCTCCCCACAACAATAATCTTGCATCTCTCTCACCATCTTCACCACAACAGTCACGCAATATTTGTAAAGGATCGCCATACTCTTTTGCAGCCCACCATTCCGCGCGTTTATCTACAAACGCATAAATCAAGGCTTTGGTGTTGTGCTCACCTATAGTTTCATACAACATCACCAAGGCTGCACGCAGTGGCTGCACTTCTGCTTCTTTTAATGTTTGAGTGAATTTAACCCAAGCCATGTCAATTAACTCTTCAGCGTTTTCTTCTAACGCATAACCATGCGGCACCCCTGCATGTAAAGGGGCAATCTGCAGCAATCTGGCAAACCAACTATGAAAAGTATCAACTGATAAACCAACTGGGCTAGCAAGTACGCGCTGATATAAACCACGCGCATTATCTAATTGCGCCTGTGCTGAGTCCGCATCTAAACCGCGCTCTTTCAATAAGTGCAGCACAGTCTTATCATCTGACAAAGCGAGTTCACGTAACAACTCCAACAAACGTTCGCGCATTTCTTGCGCTGCTTTGCGCGTAAAAGTAATTGCCAATAATTCTTCGGGCTTAGCGCCGTCTAATAACAACCGCAACATGCGTGACACCAGTAACCAAGTCTTACCACTACCTGCACAAGCTTCAATCAAAACTGAATGTGTAGGATCGCAAGCACTCGCCGTAAAAGTGACCGCATCAACCGATGCACCATTTACTAAAAAATCTTGCGTATGATTTGGCGGCAACATAGCTGCGTTCATGCCCAGGCCCCTTTACGACATAGTCCATGCATGTCACACCAATCACAAGTGTGACCTACTCCATTTGCAGGCAAGGGCACATCGTCTGCGATTTCATTGATGTTGATTTGTATTTGTTTTTCTAATTCTGTACACCATGCGCTATAGGGTTCTGCTTCAATGGTTACCACTTTAGTTTTATCGAATGTGACATAGCGTGCAGGCACTGCTGTTGACTGCATCATCAATCCATAGAAAGCTAGCTGATGATCTTCCACCTGCTTTAAACCATTTCTTAAACGAGTAGGATGTGCTGTTTTATAGTCAATGATTAATTGCTGATCTTTGTTGGTATCGATGCGATCGATACGACCATGTAGACGCAGGCTAAATTGTCGTCCTTGGTGAGACCACGTTAATTCACGCTGAACATCATGCTCACCCAATTCAAATAGCCAACCCTCTGCCGCATGTTTTTGTGACCACTCAAGATAAAGAGGCATATTTTTTTTCCACTGCACATAAAAACCTAATACAGCAGGATT
>CANGLD010000180.1 GCA_947454475.1 Oxalobacteraceae bacterium | reverse complement strand
ATACCCATCACCGAAGACGATATCGTTGAACAAGCGATTGCATGCGCACATGAAGGTGCCGCAATTATTCATGTTCATCCCTATGATCCCAAGACCGGTCGTCAACGAGACGCTTATGAAATCTATGCTCCCATCATTGAGCGTGTGCGCTCTCGGGTTGATGTGATTTGTTATGGCACCTTACCTTTTACAGGGGATGTCGATGCCAAAGAATCTATGTCAGCTGAACAGCGTTTTGCTGCTGTCGATAAATTAGCACGTAGTGGTTTACTTGAATGGTCCGTAGTTGATCCTGGATCCACTCACATCAGCACTCGCGCAACACTAGCATCTGGTCACGAAGGTTTTTTGTATTCCAATCCCGAATCACATATACGCCATGGCCTTGAACTATGTCGTCATTACAAACTGCATCCCTCATTTGCTATCTATGAACCTGCCTTCATGCGTTTAGGAGCTGCATTAGCTCAGTGCTACCCAGGTCTACCGCAACCCATTTATCGACTCATGTTTTCTGACACACTCACTTTTGGATTTCCGCCACGCACATGGGCAATCGATGCGTATCGTGAACTACTCGCTGAAGAAGCACCCCATGCAAAGTGGATGGTAGCGGGTTTAGGTGCAGAAGTTTTACCCCTCGTGCCAGACATCGTAAAACGTGGAGGTCATGTGCGCGTTGGATTAGAAGATGTCCCCATGGGACACCAAGTTGGCAATCTTCTGCAAGTTAAAGATGCGCGAGACCGCATAGAAAAAGCGGGTGCACGCACGGCTACTGCAGCAGAAATAAGACAAAGTCTTCAAACTACGTAAATTAATACCTGAATATTTTTATTTAAAAAAATTATAAAAATTTTCTTTAGATCGAATCAATCCGCTATACAACAATACCCTCAATCTCCATTAAGCGAGCTAGGCTCTCTTCTAAAATCATACGGGCAGCACCTGCAGATTGGTTTAATTGCATGTGCAAACGTGCATCATCATCATTTCGGTTTGCGCATTCAAGACTGTAATGTTCAAATGCAGTCAAATTAATAATGAGTTCTGCTAAATGATTAGGACACTCACACGCTATAGCACTACTTAACGTTGCGATATGCGATAACTGATCTTTATCAAAACGTGGTGGCGCGCTTTCCTCGTCTATCTGTTTGTCTGTTAAAGAAGCCGCATTGAAGAATGGCTGCATCAAAGACATACAAGCGCGATAAATTTCAGCCGCCGACAACGCGCCTTTAAGGCAAACAATGCCAGCAGACTCCAACTCAGCAATCGCTTTTCTAGTCGCAAAATTAAAGACCACAATCGCGGCAGTTGCTCCAGAGTCGGCGCAATATTGCTCTATTAATTCGTGTGAATCTTCATTAATTGTAGACAAATCGATGATCACAACATCTGCTTGAGCATGGGATGCTGATGCCCCAGGAGTGGCGGCCGCTACAATATCAATATCTTTGTAATACAGTAAATGCCTACCGTAGCGCACACGTAAAGCATCGCCCACAAAAGCGACGCGGCATTTCAATGCGTTGCGTGTTTCTAGCTTTGCACCTTGCTGCTGTGATGCACTAAGACGCTCGCGTAATTCATCCGAAGATAATTTCGCCAAACTACTTACACCATGACCGAGTTCAGTCAGTTGTTTAACTAATTGCAGTTTTCTGATGTCACTCTCTGAATAAAGACGTCTGCCAGTTTCACTACGACCAGGCACGATGAGTTCATAACGCCTCTCCCACACACGTAACGTCTCAGGATGGATATTGGTACGTCGAACGACAACACCAATTGTGAACTGCGGCATATTCAAAGTTTCCATATTTTTGGATGACTACTTATTTGAGGTGAAACACAAGAAACACTCAAGCTGTTTAGGTTTTGTTTAGGAATTTGCAGAAAATTATATCAGCGCAAGCTCACCAAGCCCCAATTAATTTCTATTAAAGCAATAAAATTAAAAGAATAAGTGGATGAATTAAGGATTTTGAACATTTATCTTACATATTATTAACTAAAATGTGAAGATAATTTATATTTTGTTTATATTTATGTTGACATTATCTGTTCAATTGATAAACTCATCCCATCAAATTTTTATTTACCCACCATTTTCTTAAACGGAGTTCAACATGTTCAACAAAATCCTACTTATTGCCGCTTTGGTATCCAGCACAACCGCATTTGCGAACAATGTAAAAACCAACGCCGTCATTACTGAAAAAGACAAAGTCGTTACTTTGAACATCGCTGAAAACAACTGGGCATCAGTTGCGACCCATAGCGTTAACGGCCTAACAAAAATTCGTGAGTACTACGACATGGGCAAAGCAGGCGTTCAACACATAGACTATGTTGCGAACTGCTCCAGCAAAAAACTGTCAATGGCTGCCTTTAAAGTACTGCCATCGGTAATGACTAAGAATGACAGCAACACAAATGTGAATGTAAGTGACTTATCGTTCTACAAACCAGTCATTCAACACGATACCAATATTTTAGAAAAAGCTTGCAGCCCTTCACGTTCGATACAAAGTGCACAAGCAAACAACTAATCCGTTTCAAGCAAGCTAAGATTTAGCAAGAATGAAAGCCAACTCTATCTGCATTTGATTTTATAGAGTTGGCAATTTTTATTTAGATTTGCGCAACTCATCAAGTTATAAGAGGTTTTGCAGTATTCACTAGCTTTAGAAAAATTTTAACTGGCAGACTGATTTAATAATCGCTTGAATAAGAAATACGAGACTAATCATGCTACTTTCCTCTAAGCTCATTAGCTACGCGCATAGCATCAAAAATGCCCATACCAACGGTAGTCGCATCACTGCGAAGTCTCAAACACTAAGTCTTAGCATCAACACAAGCGTAAATACACTGAACACGCTACACATGCTCAACATAGCCGATGGTTTAGAGCTTGTAGGTAGAAAAATTATTGCGCAGTCGACTGACAAAGCATCGGACCCTATACAAAGCGCTGTATTGGGATATGTCTATAAAAGTCGCTTTTGCGAATCCGCCAACAATAAAGAGCTCGTTAAAACTAAGCACGCAAGTCGTTTGCTCATAGAGCCTAAACTTGCCATTCGGCTAGGAAGCACACCAGATAAGTCCTGCTCTTTTGAAGAATTTTTTCAAGCATTCGATGCTATTGCACTCGGACTCGATGTAACGCTCGTACCATTCAAAGATGAATGGCACTACGAAGATAAAATCTGCGCAAATGGATTTGATTCCCAATTAGTCTTAGGTGTCTCGAAAACACTGTCACGCGAAAGCAAAAGAAATCTCACATCCATTATTAATCAATCCAGTTTTAGCATTAGCAAAATCAGTGCAGCGCAATCGCAAATCATGAGTTACTCATTGGGACATCAGGCAGCAGTCACTACTATTGCTGATCTCTATGAAGTCTTCAGAAAACATTGCGATGAATATGAAACCACCCCTTTAACTAAGGGTGATTGGGTAGCTCTGAATGCACTAACAAAACCTATAAACATTGAAAATGATGATGAACTCGTCTTTGTAGCGAATGGTTTGGATCTAGATGCTATCCGCATTAAATTCACTAAATAATTTGTACTTATCACCACACCTACACTAAACATTCATTAGACCAATAGCACGAGGACAGCTATGTCAGCGCATCTCAGCTTTAAGGAAAGAGAAGAATTTAGTCAACGATTAAGAGTGAGCTTGCAAAAGGCTGGTATTAATCCAGACAGTCCTACGCAATTTCATAGGGCATTGCAACTTGCGGATGAAACAGTCCGTATTTCACCTTCTACGATTTATCGTTGGTTATTAGGTGATTCGCTACCTTCAGAAGAAAATATGAAGATAGTGGCAAATTTGTGCAAAGTTTGTCCAAACTGGCTGCGTTCTGGAAGAAGTACGGTAGAAATTTAATCTAATCAAATTATTTATCGCAGCCACATTCCTCTATAAATCCCTTGCGGATCGTGATCTTGAGTCTGTTTTTTAACATTAAAAGCTCTACCACCTCGAGGATCAGT
>CANGLD010000179.1 GCA_947454475.1 Oxalobacteraceae bacterium | reverse complement strand
GTACGTACCACGTCAGCAAAAAATAAAGTTTCTGTTGAGGGCGCAGGTAAATGTACTGCATCACCACCTAAAATAATAACTGCATCAAAGTAACGCAATGGTGTGTCATGCAAGGGCACGATGATGACTCGCTTATCACTGCATGGCGCTGCAAAAATTGTTTCCTCTAGTTCTAGATTAATTAATGCGCGCCATTCAGCAAGACTGAATTTTTCATGTAATGCCAAACAGTCACGACCAACTGCATCCATTAATTCAAGAATCTGCTTGCCTGCTACATCTTCAGCAAATGCAGTCAACAAACCTAAAGCATCAAACACACCGCGAGTAATCTTCACCCATTCTGCAATCGTTTTATTTCCAGAAAATCGTCCAGCCTCGCGTGCCATGGCTTCTATCAACTCACTCGCCATTGGTAAATCGACTAACGCAGACCTGATTTCTCTCCAACCTCCTGTGATGCCCTCTTTGACTAAGGCTTTTTCTATACTCATGCGTTGCTGCGCTTCTGTATCAGCATCAGGAAATAGAAAAGGAGATTTTAAAAAATCAAGTAAAGCCACTGTCTGCGCATTCGATGCCACCAACTCTAACCACGCTGCTAATACGGCTGCAGCTCGAGTAGTCGATAACTTCCAACCTGTTTCATCTGATACGGCAATATCTGCACGTTCTAGCAATGCACGTACACGTCGTGCCACCATACGATCTTGCGGAATAATGGCAATCTGTGTCTTACCTTCTTGCATCCATGACACGACTGTTTGCGCAGCACGTTGCGCTTCGTCTTCCAGATCACGTGCTTGCGATAGCGCTAATGCATAAGGTTGGGACTTCGTTTGTAATGCTGATTGTGTTTGCAATGTCTCTTGCTCAGTCAGCAATTCAGGCCAGCTAGCAGAAAAAATTGCTGGCACACTCGCTACTGACCAATCAGGCATAACGAGTTCTACAGAACTATGTTCTGCATACGTTGCTAAAAAATCTTTTTCAAATGCATTCAACGGTCGCGCTGAAATAAACCAACAAGGCAATCTGGCGGATGCGGCAGCTTTTTTTAATGCTGCATAGCGTAGAACAGCAGGGTCTCTTGCATCACGCTGCGTCTCCCAGATTGTCCATACTAACTTCGCTTCATCCGATAACATGGCAGCAGCTTTAGGTGACAGCCTTTGCAATGCAATCTGCCATCGCCGTTCTACCTGTTGCGGCATGCTGAGTGCTGAAGGTAGTAAAGCTTCTGTTAACTCATCTCCCAATGCCAACAAAGTTTTTGCGAGCGGCAGTAAATCGGTATTGCGATACGCCACCATCAAGGTTTTTAACCAAGCTACTTTTCTTAGGCTGGCGTACAACAGCATGAGACGCTCACTATCAGCCGAAGGTGTTAATTGCTTTGGATCGGGAATTTGTTTTTTTAAAAAAGCTGAGAGCGTGGTTAACTGAGGAGGAATAAACGATGGCCCTAATATGTTAGCTAGTGCCGCTCTACACTGCGCGGCATGAGCAAAGCTAGGCAATATCACACAGTGGCCAGACAAATCCGGCACTGCATGTGCGGTTGTTGTCTGACTAACGCTTGCAATCAGTTGGCGCGCCACGTGCGGCCAGAAATCTGCGCCATGTGGAATGAAGAGGGTGGAATAAGGATTTTCCGAATTGACTGAATGGTCCATGCACCCATTTTATGCGAGCCTAGAAGCCAGTATGAAAAACTAGCCAATTTGCGCTGCGCCAGTCTGAGTGCAATCTGAAATCACACCTTCCAGAAAAATCGGTTATGATTCACTGAATTCTCCCGCCACGTGACATCCAGCACACTTCTCACACTGAAACCCCACGAATAAATTCGATGTGCGTTTCAATGATCCGGATCACAGCACCATCTAGCCGGACAAATGGCATTTACATGGCGGGCGACTAACTCTTTTTCCCCTCTCACTGCGAAAATCATGAGCGAAAACATTAAACACGTATCCGATAGTTCTTTTGAAGCTGACGTTCTTAAATCCGACAAACCTGTTTTGGTCGATTTCTGGGCCGAATGGTGTGGTCCTTGCAAAATGATTGCGCCTATTCTGGAAGAAGTCGCTAAAGAATATGACGGCAAAATTCAAATCGCTAAGCTGGATGTTGATGCCAATCAGGCAATACCAGCTAAGTTTGCTATTCGCGGCATACCCACTCTGATTTTATTTAAGAATGGTGTACCTGCAGCACAGAAAGTGGGCGCATTGGCAAAAGGCCAGCTCACTGCTTTCATTGACAGTAATATTTGATATGACATCATTGCGGTGGCGCGCCCGCGCCGCCGCGTTGTTCTCTTTAACTCTATTCTTCGTCGTTCCCTCCCCCACCTCCAATACGCCCTCTGCGGCATCTGACTATGCACTTATCTGAACTTAAAGCACTACACGTATCCGCTCTACTGGACATGGCCATAGGCCTAGAAATAGACAATGCTGCGCGACTGCGTAAGCAGGAACTGATGTTCGCCATTTTGAAAAGGCGCGCAAAAAGTGGCGAACAAATTTTTGGTGATGGTGTACTGGAAGTGCTGCCAGATGGTTTTGGATTTCTGCGCTCACCAGATGCCAGTTACATGGCTTCGACGGATGATATTTACATCTCTCCTTCGCAAATTCGTCGCTTTAATTTACACACTGGCGATTCGATTGAAGGTGAAGTAAGAACTCCGAAAGATGGAGAGCGTTACTTTGCCTTAGTCAAAGTAGACAAAGTGAATGGCGAACCGCCTGAAGCATCGAAACACAAAATTCTGTTTGAAAATCTCACGCCTTTACATCCAAATCAGCCGCTCTTACTTGAGCGTGATATGCGTGGTGAAGAAAACATCACCGGCCGCATCATTGACTTAATTGCTCCTATAGGCAAAGGGCAGCGTGGCTTGTTAGTCGCTTCACCTAAGTCAGGTAAATCTGTGATGCTGCAACATATCGCGCATGCCATCACCTCAAATCATCCTGAAGCCACTTTAATCGTGTTGCTGATTGATGAACGTCCTGAAGAAGTGACCGAGATGCAGCGTTCCGTTCGTGGTGAAGTGGTGGCATCAACATTTGATGAACCTGCAACGCGTCACGTACAAGTCGCAGAGATGGTGCTGGAAAAAGCAAAACGTTTAGTCGAAATGAAAAAAGATGTCGTCATCTTGCTCGATTCGATTACACGTTTAGCGCGTGCTTATAACACCGTCATTCCTGCATCTGGCAAAGTGTTAACCGGTGGTGTGGATGCGAATGCATTGCAACGTCCTAAACGTTTCTTTGGTGCTGCTCGTAACATTGAAGAAGGCGGTTCACTCACCATCATCGCAACTGCGTTAATTGAAACCGGCAGCCGTATGGATGATGTGATTTATGAAGAATTTAAAGGCACGGGCAACATGGAAGTGCATCTCGAGCGTCGTCTAGCCGAGAAACGTGTTTACCCTGCTATTAACTTAAATAAATCGGGCACACGTCGCGAAGAATTACTGATCAAACCCGATATCCTGCAAAAAGTTTGGGTACTGCGCAAACTGCTGTACGGCATGGACGAGATCGAAGCGATGGAATTCATCCTCGATAAGATGAAATCCACCAAAAATAATGCAGAGTTCTTTGAAATGATGCGTAGAGGTGGTTCGTAATTTAGTTTTATTGCTAAATTACTATCAAATGAGATAGGGTGTGACTACCGCACTCTGTCTGACTTTGATAAGACTAAACATGGCTTAAAACGGGTTCTACCTATATAATGCCGTTTCTTTTTAACAGGGCAAGTGGTTATCAATCGGGTCAGGAAGCAGCAAGACCGACGAAGTGGTGATTGGCTACTCAAACTTAGTGAGAATGAAATGAAAGAAGGCATACATCCAGATTACCGCGAAGTTTTAGTTCACGATTTATCGTGCGACTTCAAATTCGTGACCCGTTCTACCGTACAAACCCGCGAAACCATGAATTTCGAAGGCAAAGACTATCCTCTGTTGAAGATTGAGGTCTCCTCGGAATCGCACCCGTTCTACACGGGCAAGCACAAAAT
>CANGLD010000178.1 GCA_947454475.1 Oxalobacteraceae bacterium | reverse complement strand
CTGCAGTTTATTTTTAATCGAGAGTTCGATGTTAATGCGTTCAATACCATCGGTATATTCCCCCATACGATCTAGTGGAATGACGACGTCTTCATTAATTTTGAACGCATTCGTATGTTTCGCAATCGCAGCTGTACGCGCACGATCTAACCAGAATTTTTTACGTGCTTCAGGGCTGACTGCAACAAAGCCTTCGCCTACACGGGTATTCGCAATCCGCACGACTTCTGAAGCTGCGCGTGCTACGGCCTCTTCATCATCACCAACGATGTCACCAAACAAAGCCATTTTAGGCAAGACACCACGTCTTGATTTTGTGGCGTAACCCACCGCGCGTAAATAACGTTCATCTAAATGTTCAAGTCCCGCTAATACAGCGCCACCTTTTTTGGTTTCTGCATCCAGATAATTTTTTATCTCAACGATAGAAGGTATCGCTTCGCGTGCTTGTCCAAAAAATTCCAGACAAACTGTACGCGTATGTTTAGGCATTTTGTGTAAGATCCAACGCGCTGAAGTGATCAGCCCATCGCAACCTTCTTTTTGTATGCCAGGCAAGCCAGATAAAAATTTATCGGTGACGTCTTTACCTAAACCTTCTTTACGAAATTTTTTGCCTTCAATTTCTAGTATTTCGGTTTTAAAAGGTTGTTGAGTTTTGCCGCGCTCACTAGGATGCGTCCACTCTAATTTAAAACGTGCAACTGGCGCTTCATGAATTTTTCCTAAATTGTGATCTAGTCGCGTGACTGATAACCAGTCACCTTCTGGATCCACCATGCGCCAGCTAGCAAGATTGTCGAGTGCCGTACCCCACAACACCGCTTTTTTACCACCCGCATTCATGGCGATGTTGCCGCCTATGCAGGAAGCATCTGCCGATGTAGGATCCACCGCAAAAACAAAGCCTGCTTTTTCTGCTGCATCAGCCACACGCTTGGTGACTACACCTGCACCGGAATAAATCGTTGCATAGTCTTGCGTCAAACCAGGCAAGACGCGCATTTCTACTGCGCCTAGTTGTTCTAGTTTTTCGGTGTTGATGACAGCGGATAATGGCGTCAATGGAATTGCACCACCGGTGTAGCCAGTGCCACCTCCACGCGGAATAATCGTTAGGCCTAATTCGATACACCCTTTTACCAAGCCTGCTATTTCTTCCTCAGTGTCGGGCGTGATCACCACAAAGGGATATTCCACACGCCAGTCAGTTGCGTCGGTTACATGCGAGACGCGTGACAAACCATCAAATTTAATATTGTCTAGTTCGGTATAACGACCCAATGTTTTACTGGCACGACGACGTAAGCTGGCCATTTTGCGAAATTCATCTGCAAAATCTTCTATAGCCTTGCGCGCCGCATTCAATAACGCTTCCACTTTGGCACTACGCGTTGCTGCTTCTGGGTCTAGCTTGTCATCGATTTCTGCGTCATGGCGCCGCTTATCCACTTCACCCAGTCTATGGTAAAGCGCATCAATCAGCGCTTGGCGACGTACTGGGTTGTCCAGCATGTCTTCTTGCAAATAAGGATTGCGTCGTACGACCCAGATATCGCCTAATACTTCGTACAACATCCGTGCAGAGCGTCCGGTCTGACGGGCGCCACGCAAAACGGAAAGTAATTCCCATGCTTGTTCACCCAACAAACGAATCACGATCTCTCGATCGGAAAACGAGGTGTAGTTATAGGGGATTTCTCGCAGTCTAGGCGGTGAGCCTTCGCTGTGATCGGTAATTAAAGAATGGAGTTGCGCGGGGGCGTTCATCTGGACGATGCTAAAGGCTTGAATCAAAGATGCATTTTAGCTGATTGCGCTCTTTGGGGCTGAGCGCAAAGCTGTCACATTCACTACAAATGCGAGCAAACTCACAAGAGCTGCCAGAAGTGGTCAGGAATGGTCAGCAATAAGTTAGTCAAGATTACGTAACGTAAGAATTTTCCTATCGCCATATAGGCGACACAAGGCCAAAAAGGCATTTTTAGCCAACCTGCCAATGCACACAGCGGATCACCTACGATGGGTAGCCATGACAATAACAGGGTCTTGGGGCCGTAAGCCTTTAGCCAACCAAACCAGCGGGTTTCTTTTTGCGGTGCAAAGGTTTTTTTAGCGCCTAATCCCATCCAATAACTGATGGCACCCCCACAGGTATTGCCTATCGAGGCAACTAATAAAGCCGGCCACAATAAATCGGGATTCAGCTTCACCAATCCTAATAAAGCAGGCTCCGAGCCCATAGGCAGTATGGTGGAAGACAACAGGCTAATCACAAACAGCGTGGGCAAACCCACTGAGGGCAGAGCAAGTGCATCGAGTAAATGCGTTGTGGCAGATGCCAACATAACCATCAATCAAAAAAGTAAGGAGGAAAAGAGAGTACTACCTTCGCAACCATCTGCGTAAAGTTGTTAAGACAAGCAAATCAGGATTAAATGCAGTAATCCGCAGCAAGAAAAGTGTGTCCATTATAATGAGCCACCATGCAAATCGATTACCTAAAAAAAATTCTGACTTCCCGCGTCTATGACGTAGCGATAGAGACGCCACTTGAGCTTGCGCCCTCCTTATCTGGGCGCTTAAACAATCAGATTTTTTTCAAGCGCGAAGACATGCAAAGCGTGTTTAGCTTCAAGCTGCGCGGCGCTTACAACAAGATGGCGCACCTCACACCTGCACAATTAAAACACGGTGTCATTTGTGCCTCTGCCGGCAATCACGCACAAGGCGTAGCGCTTTCTGCCCATCGCTTAGGTTGTCGTGCTGTGATTGTGATGCCAGTCACCACACCCAAAGTCAAAATTGATGCAGTTAAAGCTCGTGGCGGTGAAGTCGTTTTGTTTGGCGAATCTTATTCTGATGCGTATCAACACGCGCTTCAATTAGAGAAAAAACATAAATTATCTTTTGTTCATCCTTTTGATGATCCCGATGTGATTGCTGGACAAGGCACCATAGGCATGGAAATTTTGCGTCAGCATGCTGGCCCTATTCATGCTGTGTTTGTAGCCATTGGTGGTGGTGGTTTGATTGCAGGCGTAGCGGCTTATATCAAGTCGGTACGTCCCGATATCAAAGTAATCGGTGTACAAACTACCGATTCTGATGCCATGGCACGCTCCATTAAAAATGGACGAAGAGTCACGCTCACCGATGTAGGGTTGTTTTCAGATGGAACGGCAGTCAAGCAAGTAGGCGAAGAAACTTTCCGCCTCACGAAAAAATATGTAGACGATATTATTTTGGTCGACACCGATGCGGTGTGCGCTGCCATCAAAGATGTATTTACTGATACCCGTAGCATTCTTGAACCTGCTGGTGCTTTAGCGATTGCGGGTGCTAAAGCCTATGTACAACGCGCTGCAGAAAATAAAAAGCCCATCAAAGATGCAACGCTGATTGCGATCGCTTGCGGCGCGAATATGAATTTTGATCGTTTGCGTTTTGTAGCTGAACGTGCAGAAGTCGGTGAAGCGCATGAAGCTGTGTTTGCCGTCACTATTCCTGAAGAGCGCGGTAGTTTTAAACGTTTTTGTCAGTTAGTCGGCGCACGTGCCGTAACAGAATTTAATTATCGTATTAGCGATCAAAAAGAGGCGCATGTTTTTGTAGGCCTACAAGTAGCGAATCGGGATGAACCAGAAAAAATCAGTAAGCAATTCCGTAAACAAGGTTTTCAAAATATCGATTTGACGCAAGATGAGTTAGCCAAACTGCATATACGTCATTTAGTCGGTGGTAAAAGCGCATTAGCGCAAGATGAATTGCTGTATCGCTTTGAATTTCCAGAGCGTCCAGGTGCATTAATGCGTTTCTTAAACAGCCTCGCTCCTAACTGGAACATCAGCTTGTTTCACTACCGTAGCCAAGGTGGCGATGTAGGTCGTGTATTAGTGGGATTACAAGTCCCTAAAAAAGAAATGAAGGACTTCCGTGATTTCTTAGCGACTCTCGGCTATCGTCACTGGGATGAAAGCGGCAATCCTGCCTATAAACTTTTTCTGTAAACAGCACTGCTGCATGGCGGTGCTATTCCCTCTATGACTTT
>CANGLD010000177.1 GCA_947454475.1 Oxalobacteraceae bacterium | reverse complement strand
TTGTCGGGATCTGGTACGCGATCATCCACAGGTACAACCATTTCAGGTGATGTGCCCCACGTGACTTGCGGTTTAATTTCTGCAGCATTAATCAAAATCACTGCATCAAATTTTGCACCTGCATCTGAGTGCAGCGTGCGCCAATATTCGACTGCGCGATCCCAATGTGGCCCTACCGGAGAAAATGGACGACCTTTAACATAATCTATCGTGGTGTCATCGACGGCAATCATGCCTGCTCGTGCACCGGCTTCAATCGCCATATTGCACACCGTCATACGACCTTCCATAGACAGTGCACGTATCGCTGAGCCAGCAAATTCAATGGAATAACCTGTACCACCTGCAGTACCTATCTTGCCAATCACAGCAAGCACCACATCTTTAGCAGTCACGCCTACACCCAAGGCACCTTCAATTTGAATCAGCATGGCTTTGGATTTTTTAGCCAGCAGTGTTTGCGTTGCCAACACATGTTCCACTTCTGAAGTGCCTATGCCATGTGCCAAACATCCAAATGCACCATGGGTAGAAGTATGTGAATCGCCGCACACGACTGTCATGCCAGGCAAAGTAGCACCTTGTTCAGGTCCTATCACATGCACAATGCCCTGACGCTTATCACTCATATTGAAATAAGTGAGTTGATGTTCTTTCGCATTCGCGTCTAGTGTTTCAACTTGCAAGCGCGAGATAGGATCAGCGATGCCATTCGCTCTATCAGTAGTAGGAACATTGTGATCCGCCACCACCAGATTAGCGGCATTACGCCAAGGTTTGCGGCCAGCGATTTTCAATCCTTCAAAGGCTTGAGGGCTGGTCACTTCATGGACTAAGTGACGGTCGATATACAGCAGCGTGGTGCCATCATCAGCTGTATGGACCACGTGGGATTGCCAGAGTTTGTCGTAGAGTGTGTGGGACATTGCGAAACAGCGCGAAAACCGCGCTTGTCGAGTGAAAAATAACCTCGAATTATGCCATACGCAGCCCCCTAAACCCTGTATTCACAGGGGATTTACTCGGCTAATCTGATGGGGATTAGGGTCGTTTTGCTATCGCTTCTTGGTAAAGTGGCAAGACCCGAGCCGAATACACTGTTAAATCCTGCACACGCTCGGCTCTCGGTGGATGGGTAGACATAAACTTTGGCTGCTCATTCCCACTGACGTTGCCCATTTTTTTCCACAGTGTGATGGCAGCGCGTGGATCGTAACCAGCTCTGGCAGCCAACTCAACCCCCATCCTGTCGGCCTCAGTTTCGTGCGCACGGGAATTCGGCAAACCGAGTAAGCCCTGATAGGCGTATTCCATACCTTGTTGTCCTATCTGACCTAAACCCACCACTGCGGAGACTATCGTAATGCCTATACTTGCCACTGCTTGTTCAGAAGCCCGTTCACGTGAATGCTCACGCAAAGCATGGGCAATCTCATGTCCCATGACGGCAGCTAATTCATCATCGGTGATTTTGAGTTTGTTTATCAGACCGGTATAGACAGCGATTTTCCCGCCTGGCATACACCACGCATTCACCTCATCCGAACTCAGTACATTAACTTCCCAGCGCCAATTCAATGCATCGGCACGAAAAGCTGGAACCTGTTTAATCAACTTGTCTGAAATCTTTTTGACGCGATCATATTCAACCGCATCAGGATTGAGCTTGCCTTTTTTTCTGGCGTCATTCATCAGCGTTGCATATTGCTTGGCCGCGCTTTGCTCTATCGCTTGCGCAGAAACGGACATACGTTGTTCGCGATCGACTCCCACTGCGCCACCTTGTGTCGTGCGCACAGTTTCGCAACCCAACAAACTTAGGCTTAACAAACTCACTAATAAAAAATTACGACCCATTAAACTCATTACTTTTCCCCATCCTGAATTTGCCAACGATATGACAGCGCTGCCGCTAATAAACCGCAACCCGACATGAGTGCAGCGATGACATACACAACGCGGGCTCCAAATGTATCCCAGCATGCTGATAGCAGCAAGCCTCCCAAGGTTCCACCCAGTCCATATGAAATACTAATAAATAAAGCTTGGCCACGTGCTTGCAAAGGACCAGCAAACCAACGCTGCAAGGTGGCAACTGAAGAAGAATGATGCACACCAAAAGTAGCCGCATGCAGTACCTGCGCTACTAACAATAAAACTAAAGATTGCGCACCAAACGCTATCATCAAAAATCTTACTACACCAATTGCCAAACTCATGAGCATGAGATTTTTCACACCAAATCGTTTAAACAAAGGTTCTTGGTAAAAGAAAAAAATAATTTCTGCAATTACGCCGAGTGACCACATCAAACCAATCACTGTTTTGCTATAGCCGATTTGCGATAAGTAGAGTGAGTAATATACATAGAGAGACGCATGCGCTGCCACCATTAAAAAAGTAGAAGTAAAAAAACTTCCTACTTCACGCTTGCGCAACACGCTCATGACTGAAGGTGCTTCACTGCGATGCACCACGGGCACTTCTTCTCTCATCCTAAATGTCACCACAGACACTAAGGCCAGCATAGTCAGCGCTAACCATGGCATTAATTCCACGCTATAGCTATCCAGTAATTGTCCAGCTGCCATCACAGAAACAATAAATCCTACTGAACCCCATAAACGTAATCGTCCATAATGCGTGAGATCACCTCGCATGGCAGATAACATTAATGCTTCAGAAAGAGGACCTTGTGCACTCGTGAATAAATTCACGATCACCATGACTGCAAAAAAATAAGCAAAGGTCTGGCCAAAAAACATGCCACAAAAACTAATGACTGCAGCCAGAGAAGTGACTCTTAATACTGCAACGCGTTGACTACGATGATCTGCCACCCAACCCCAGACATTCGGCCCAAAAATACGCATCACCTGTAGCAACGACATGAGCACACCAATTTGTGCTGCGCTCAATCCACGTTCTTCAAAAAACAAACTTGCGTAAGGCGAAAAAATCCCTACGTAACCGTAATAAGCAAAAAAGAACAATGCGAAATTAAGCGATTGTTCTGGTCTGGCTACGCGGTTCACGGAATCAATGATGGGAATACAACTGCAAAACCAGCATTCTGGTTTTGCGTAATGTGATGCTGATTCATTCAGCTCTTATGCTGTGGATGATGCTCACCACATTGAGCGCGGTGACGTAATGCATGATCCATTAATACCAGTGCCAACATCGCTTCTGCTATCGGTGTTGCACGTATTCCTACACAGGGATCGTGCCTGCCTAAGGTTTCTACTGAAACGGGATTGCCTTCACGATCGATAGAACGGCGAGGAGTGCGAATACTTGAAGTCGGTTTGATGGCGATGGATACCGTAATGTCCTGTCCCGATGAAATACCACCCAGTACTCCACCCGCATTGTTACCGACAAAACCATCTGGTGTAATTTCATCGCCATGCATAGAGCCTTTATGCGCAACGGATTGAAAACCAGCTCCGATCTCTACGCCTTTAACTGCATTAATGCCCATCATGGCAAAAGCGATATCAGCATCCAACTTATCAAACAGTGGCTCACCTAAACCCACAGGCACATGCTGAGCCACGACATCAATACGAGCACCACAAGAATCGCCTGCTTTACGCAAGTCATCCATATACGTTTCCAACTTAGGCACGATGCTGGCATTCGCGGCAAAGAAAGGATTGACTGCAACATGCTCCCATGATTCAAACGGAATCGCGATCTCACCGAGTTGGCTCATGCATCCTTTAAAGGTCGTACCATATTGCTCAAACAACCATTTACGAGCGACTGCGGCTGCACCCACTACAGGTGCGGTCAAACGCGCAGAAGAACGACCGCCTCCACGTGGATCGCGAATGCCGTATTTATGCCAGTAGGTGTAATCCGCATGACCAGGACGAAAACGATCTACGATATTGCCGTAGTCCTGACTGCGTTGATCTTCGTTGTGAATTAAGAGAGCAATCGGTGTGCCTGTGGTCTTACCTTCATACACACCAGACAAAATCTGTACCGTATCGGATTCTTTACGCTGCGTGACATGGCGCGAAGTGCCGGGCTTACGGCGGTCTAGCTCAGGTTGAATATCC
>CANGLD010000176.1 GCA_947454475.1 Oxalobacteraceae bacterium | reverse complement strand
TGCATAGCAAAATTTAGAAAATTGTAGGGCGCAATGTATTGCGCCGTATGGAATAGATAAAATTTTCTACTAAACCTACATAATAGAAATATTAAAATTGAAAATCTAATTAGAAAAAAGTACACAGAGAGAATAAATTTCCCATGAGGCGCAATGCATTGCGCCCTACTATTTCAATAGATGCGATTACTTAAAGCTACTGCAGCTCTCTGATTTTATTCATTGCATCATCAATACGTTCTACGCCTATCACTTGCAAGCCTTCGATTTTTTGCTTGGGCAAATTCGCTTTAGGCACAACGGCAATTGAGAATCCTAGTTTGGCTGCTTCACGTAAGCGTTCTTGACCGCGTGGTGCTGGTCGTATTTCACCAGCTAATCCTACTTCACCAAAAGCGACTAAGCCACGAGGCAATGGTCGATTACGCATGGATGAATTAATCGCGAGTAGCACCGGCAAGTCTGCTGCAGGCTCAGTAATTTTCACTCCACCTACTGCATTTATAAAAACATCTTGATCAAATGCAGCCACACCTGCATGCCGGTGTAACACAGCTAACAACATAGCTAATCGATTTTGTTCTAAGCCCACCGATAAGCGCCTTGCATTCGGTACATGTGAGCTATCAACTAAAGCCTGAATTTCAACCAACAATGGACGACTTCCCTCTTGCGTCACCATGACACAAGAACCCGGCACTTGATTGTCATGTTGAGAAAGAAAAAGTGCAGAAGGATTAGAAACACCCTTTAATCCTTTTTCTGTCATGGCAAATACACCGAGTTCATTCACTGCACCAAAGCGATTTTTAAATGCACGCACTAAACGAAAACTAGAATGGGTATCACCTTCAAAATACAATACCGTATCAACGATGTGCTCCAACACACGTGGTCCAGCTAGTGCACCTTCTTTTGTGACATGTCCTACTAAAATAATCGTAATACCAGATTGTTTCGCAACACGCGTTAGTTGTGCTGCGCATTCACGCACTTGCGCAACAGATCCAGGTGCTGAAGTTAGCGCATCAGAATAAATCGTTTGTATAGAATCAATAACAGCGACTTGCGGCTTCAAGTCAGCCAACGTATTGAGGATTTTTTCTAACTGTATCTCGGCTTGTAATTTCAAATCATCGGCATCAACAGCTAAGCGTTTCGCACGCAAGGCTATTTGCGCACCCGACTCTTCACCACTCACATATAAAACTTTTTTCAGCTTAGAGATATTTGCCAGCGCTTGTAACAAGAGGGTGGATTTCCCAATGCCGGGATCACCACCAATTAACACCACACCACCTGCCACTAAACCACCACCTAAGACACGATCGAATTCATCAATGCCCGTTCCAAAGCGCGGTACATCTATCGCTTCTATATCCGCCAGACTCATTACAGGAGCAGTTTGTGCAATGCCTTGCGCTTGATTTGAATAACGATTCCCACCTGACTCAACGATGGTTTCAACCAAAGTATTCCATCGATCACAGGAAGGACATTGTCCCGCCCATTTATTACTGATGCCACCGCATTCAGTACAAGTGTAATTAATTTTTGCTTTAGCCATAGGGTTACGTCACTTTACTTTTTTACTGCTCGCACTACTCTAGGCGTAATTGCACACATTAATTCATATGCAATGGTGTCACTTGCGGCTGCCACTTCATCGATGGGCAAACCTTCACCCCACAAGATAACTTGAGCACCAACCTGCACATGAGAAAGCGCACTGATATCGACAGTGAGCATATCCATAGAAACACGGCCTATTAAAGGCACACGATGTCCGTCCACTAAAACGGGCGTACCTGCTCGTGCATGACGTGGATAACCGTCGGCATAACCACAAGCGATAACACCAACGCGCGTGGGCTTATCGGCTTTGAATACACTACCGTAACCGATACAATCACCCGCTTGTAGATTTTGTATAGCTATAATTCGGCTTTGTAATGTCATCGCAGGAAGCAATCCAAATGCAACTGCATCATCACTGCTTGGTGAAGCACCATACAACATCACACCGGGTCGAATCCAATCTGCTTTCATCTCTTTATGGAATAAGACACCAGCAGAATTCGCTACACTTATCTCACCATCTAACCCTTTGATTGCCGAACTAAATAGCTGATACTGTTTAGCCGCATTCAGCACAGCCTGATTATTTTCTGCATTGGCAAAATGCGTCATGAAAGAAATTTTTCCTACACAAGACAAAGCACGTAGCGCAGCATAAACCGACTGAACTCGATCAACTGTAAACCCCAAACGATTCATGCCGGTATTGATTTTTATATGTACATCTAATGGAGCGGATAAGGATGAAGCATTATCTTTTAACATGATTAATTGCTCATCATGATGCACTACGATCTGCAATCCATATTGATCTGCGATTTTCAAATCAGCCGCGTCAAATGCACCTTCTAACATCAGAATAGGCTTAGTCCAACCAGCTTCTCTTAGTCGAATTGCTGCATCCCATTCCAGTAGCGATAGTCCATCTGCATCTGCAAAACCTTTCATTGCGGACTCCAGCCCATGACCATAGGCGTTCGCTTTTACAACGGCCCAGATTTTTGAAGTGGGTTGCGCCTTGCGGGCAAGCGCCAAATTTGCTTGCAAAGCGGCGAGATCAATAGTGGCAACAAGTGGTCTAGGCATTACGATGAGGAGCTACTAAAGCTAGAAGTGAAGGAAAAATCATGTCCGCATTTTACCGGAGAGCCAGATGAACGCCGTTTATTCGATTGCCAACTCATCCTTCATCACCCAGTTTTTAAGCTATTCATCTCAAGAGAGCTCTGATCTAAAGCCCAGTAAGCGGGCTATGAGTGAGTTTTCATGGTATAAAGCAAGCCAATATTGCTTATGCATCATTCATCCATGAATCGCGGCTTTTACAACATCATCGCGGCGCAGTTTTTTTCTTCTGTCGCTGACAATGCTCTCCTGATTGTCTCCATTGCCCTCTTGACAACAATGCAATCACCGGCGTGGATGACGCCGATGTTAAAGCTGTTCTTCGTTCTATCATATGTACTGCTTGCCCCTTTCGTCGGCGCATTTGCCGATGCTTTTCCCAAAGGGCGAGTCATGTTCATCACTAACCTCGTCAAGATCTCAGGTTGTTTGATGATGTTTTTACAAATTCACCCATTGGTCGCTTATGCCGTTGTAGGTTTTGGCGCAGCAGCTTATTCCCCAGCTAAGTACGGCATACTCACCGAATTACTGCCTCCTGAAAAACTTGTAGAGGCAAACGCGTGGATAGAGGGCCTCACGGTACTGTCAATTATTTTTGGAACGGTATTAGGTGGCGCACTAGTTAGCGACAAACTCATTACCTATCTGCCTGGCTTCATGACACCACTGGAACAGATCACGCCCGTGGTTTCAACAGAATTCGCTTTAAGCGTTGTCATGTTGTCTTACATTATTGCCACCTTATTCAATTTGCGTATTCCCTCTACCAATGCGCATTATCAAATTCAAGAACATCATCCAGTTAAATTAGTGATTGAGTTTTCTCATTGCGTCGTGACTTTATGGCGTGACCGATTAGGCCAAATTTCTCTTGCTGTGACTTCTTTGTTTTGGGGCGCAGGCGCAACCTTACAATTCATCGTCTTGAAATGGGCAGAAAAAGCACTCGGCATGCCCTTAGATAAAGCAGCGATTTTGCAAGGTGTCGTTGCTATCGGTGTAGCATTAGGTGCTATGGCAGCGGCGCGCATGGTGCCTTTAAAGAAATCACTAGGCGTAATGCCACTAGGTTTTGCGATGGGCTTAGTCGTCATACTCATGACTCTTGCTCACTCAGTCACTGTTGCCTACCCCTTACTCGTTTTAATCGGCGCCCTATCTGGTTATTTTGTGGTGCCTATGAATGCATTACTACAGCATCGCGGTCATGTCTTAATGAGTGCGGGCCATTCAATTGCTGTGCAAAATTTTAGCGAGAATTTATCTATACTGTTAATGCTGGCTTTATATGCACTGATGATTAAATTTGATTTTAATCTTTATCTCGTTATAGTTTTATTTGGTCTGTGTGTATCCAGCATCATGTGGTTGATCATGAAAAAACATGCTGCTAATCAGCGTGAGTATGATTCACTCCATTTGATAGGCCATCAAAAACACGTAGGCACGGATT
>CANGLD010000175.1 GCA_947454475.1 Oxalobacteraceae bacterium | reverse complement strand
GGACTGGTATGTGTACGCAATAACAAAGGCTTACCTGTGCTATCCGGTGCATCCACATAAAAAGTATCTTGCATAGAACGTGCAGGATGATTTTCAGGGCTATTTAATGCAGTGAAATTCGTCCAGTCATTTTCGATTTCAGGACCATCAGCCACATCAAAACCTATGGAACCAAAAATCTCTTCTATACGCTGCCATGAGCGCATCACAGGATGCAAACCGCCACCACTTCTGCCACGACCAGGCAAAGTGACATCGATCGCTTCTGCATTCAGACGTTCTTGTAATTGTGCATGCGCCAAACCATCTCGGCGCGCATTGAGTAAGGATTCAATCTGCTCTTTAGCTTGATTGATGACAGCACCACGACTACGACGCTCATCAGGGCTCAATGCACCGAGCTCTTTCATTTGCGCAGTAATCTGTCCGGTCTTACCCAGATATTTTGCTTTGGCGTTTTCCAGCGCTGCAGAATCAGTCGCAGCGTGAAAATCTTCCTGTGCAGATTTGACGAGTTGTTCCAAAGAGCTCATGCAGTCTTCCGCTCAAAATCTTGTAGTATCGATGGCAGTCATCTGAAGAAAAACGGGGCACAGGTGCTTAGCCTCTGCCCCGCCTTGTCACTTTGCGTTAACTGCACATGGCAGCCAACGCTGTGAGTTTTTTATGCTGCGATTCTTGCCTTGACTTGATTGACGATTGCTGCGAACGCAGGTTTGTCCATCACTGCCATATCCGCTAACACTTTACGATCTAACGCGATTTCAGCACGCTTTAAACCGTTCATAAACACGCTGTATGTCAGACCATGTTCACGTGAAGCAGCGTTAATACGTGTAATCCACAATGCACGGAATACACGCTTTTTATTACGACGATCGCGATACGCATATTGACCAGCACGCATCACTGCTTGCTTAGCAATACGGAATACTTTACTGCGACGACCGCGATAGCCTTTGGCTGCGTTTAGTACTTTTTTATGACGGGCCCTTGCTGTGACCCCACGTTTTACTCTAGGCATGGTAGCTCCTTATAGACGAGAGTGAGGTTAAGCGAAAGGCATCATTGCGCGTATCGAATCCATATTTGTTTCATGGACTCCGACTGCACCGCGCAGGTGACGTTTATTCTTGGTTGATTTCTTGGTCAGAATGTGGCGCTTGAAAGCTTGACCACGTTTGACAGTACCACCGGGACGAACGCGAAAGCGTTTCTTCGCGCTGCTCTTAGTTTTCATTTTTGGCATAACAACATCTGCCCTTTTGGGCAGCTCCATTATTTGATGATTGCAGGTGGCAACAAAACGTTGCTCTTGGATGCCTGTTCTCACTTGTATAAACGATGAAATCGAGTCCATCGTATCTTGCATCTCCCGTCAAATTTCAACGGGAGCGCGGATTCTATCAAAAAACTAGAACAACTCTACTTTTTAGATCTTATTTCTTTTTCTTGGGCGCCAGCACCATCACCATCTGGCGACCTTCCATCTTAGGAAACTGCTCGATCTGACCATGTGGTTCCAGATCTACTTTTAAGCGCTCTAAGACCCGCATACCAAACTCCTGATGCGCCATCTCACGACCACGGAAACGTAATGTGATCTTGGTTTTGTCACCATCTTCAAGAAACTTGATTAGGTTACGCAACTTGATGTTGTAATCGCCATCATCGGTACCAGGACGAAACTTCACCTCTTTAACCAGCACAACCTTTTGTTTGAGCTTAGCTTCGTGAGCCTTTTTTTGCTCCTGATATTTGAACTTGCCATAGTCCATCAAACGACAGACAGGAGGTTCAGCAGTAGGAGCAATTTCAACCAGGTCTACGTTAGCTTCTTCAGCTAGACGGAATGCCTCGGACAAACTCACAATGCCCAGCGGTTCGTTTTCAACGCCAGCAAGGCGTAACTGGGGGGCGGTTATTTCACCGTTAATACGGTGCGACTTATCAGTAGCTATTGCAGTATCCTCAAAAATCCAATAAACAAGCCGTGCTCCTACGACAAGGAAACCCGACGGCAGATCCGTCAGGCCTTGGCAGCAATCTCCTGATGGAGACGTTGCGCCAAATTGTCGACTGACATAACGCCAAGATCGACATTACCTCTCGCACGCACGGCCACTGTGTTTGCATCTCTTTCCTTATCACCCACAACAAGAATGTAAGGAAGCTTTTGTACAGAATGCTCGCGTATTTTATAGGTTATTTTCTCGTTACGCAAATCGGTTTGCACTCTAAACCCTTGTTTTTTCAGGTTTTGCGCTACTGATTGTGCGTAATCAGCTTGCGCATCCGATATATTCAAAATGCTAACTTGTACCGGTGCTAGCCATAAAGGTAAGGCGCCTGCATGGTTTTCTATCAACATACCTATAAAACGTTCGAGCGAACCTAAGATCGCTCTATGCAACATGACCGGCACTCGGCGCGAATTATCTTCCGCTACATATTCCGCTTCCAATCTCACCGGCATAGAGAAATCCACCTGTATGGTGCCGCATTGCCAAGTACGACCGATCGCATCTTTAAGTGTGTATTCCACTTTAGGACCGTAGAACGCACCTTCACCGGGTGAGATTTCAAATTCACAACCTGAACGTTTGAGTGATTCGATCAAGGCATTCTCAGCCTTGTCCCACAACTCATCCGAACCGACCCGCTTCTCAGGACGTGTTGCAACTTTGTAAATCACTTCATTAAAACCAAAATCGCGATATACCTTTTGCAGCAAGGCTGTGAAGGCAACACACTCATCCAGAATCTGGTCTTCGGTGCAGAAAATATGGCCATCATCTTGCGTGAAACCACGTACTCGCATCATGCCGTGCAAAGAGCCTGAAGGCTCATTGCGATGACACTGACCAAACTCACCGTAGCGCAATGGCAGCTCACGATAAGAATGCATGTTCGAACGGAAAATCTGCACATGCCCAGGACAATTCATAGGCTTTAAGGCGTAAGCACGGTTTTCTGAATCGGTGGTGAACATATTGTCTTTGTAGTTATCCCAATGACCGGATTTCTCCCACAAAGAACGATCCAAAATCTGAGGCGCCTTCACCTCTTGATAGCCATTGTCTTGATATACATGACGCATGTATTGCTCAACCTGCTGCCAAACCGTCCAGCCTTTGGGATGCCAGAAAATTAAACCTGGTGCTTCATCTTGAAAATGGAATAAATCAAGCTGACGACCTAACTTACGATGGTCGCGTTTCTCTGCTTCTTCCAACATATGTAAGTAAGCATCTTGATCTTCTTTTTTCGCCCAAGCCGTGCCATACACACGTTGCAGCATTTCATTCTTAGAATCGCCACGCCAGTAAGCACCCGCTAACTTCATGAGCTTAAATACTTTTAATTTGCCTGTTGTAGGAACGTGAGGGCCACGACATAAATCTGTGAATTTACCTTCGGTGTATAAAGAAACGTCCTCACCGGCAGGAATCGATGCAATCAGTTCCGCTTTATACGCCTCACCTATGGATTTGAAATAGGCAATCGCTTCATCACGTGGCAATACCTTACGACTGACTGGCTCATCTTTTTTCGCCAGCTCCGCCATTTTCTTTTCTATCGTCTCTAAATCTTCAGGAGTAAATGGACGTTTATAAGAAAAGTCATAGTAAAAACCATTGTCGATTACTGGTCCTATGGTGACCTGCGCATCGGGAAATAATTCTTTGACTGCATACGCCAATAAATGCGCTGTGGAGTGACGTATCACTTCCAGTCCATCGGCATCTTTGTCGGTGACGATCGCTACATCACACTTTTTTTCTATCAAGTAGGAGGTATCAACCAATTGGCCATCTACCTTGCCAGCTAATGCAGCCTTAGCAAGGCCAGCACCTATAGAAGCGGCAACCTGCGCCACCGTAACGGGGGAATCAAACTGACGCTCTGAACCATCGGGAAGTCGGACTACAACCATGATCTACTCCTGCCTTTAAAGAAATGCCGCCATCCAATGCGGACGAAAAAAAACGCGGACTAGCCGCGCTTTCTCACTGCAAAAAAAGAGTACCCGACTAGATTCCATAGAACAGCTGTGAGGTGCTAGTTCGCGGTGTCATAACCAGATTGCCTTTCTCGCTCTTATAAAAAGCCTGCAGTATTGTGTTGGTAGGCACGATTGGACTCGAACCAACGACCCCTACCATGTCAAGG
>CANGLD010000174.1 GCA_947454475.1 Oxalobacteraceae bacterium | reverse complement strand
TCAGTAAAACTTACCGAGTTAGGCCAAGCTTACGTAAAAGATTGTGCTGAGTTGTTGAGTCGCTCTAGCGGTTTACTTGATGAAATGCGCAAGACGCAAAACTCACCAGAAGGGAAGTTACGTATTCATGCATTGCCAGGTTTTGTGTTGGGGCATTTGGCAGTTGAGTTACAAGAGTTTCAGCAGCTTCATCCTGATATTAATTTAGACTTATTTGTCTCTGACACGGTGATTGATCCTGTTAAAGAAGGGTTTGATTGCACCTTGCAGATTTTTTCTCCGGCTTCTGAAGAACTCGTTGCAAGAAAAATGTTTCCGGTGAGGCGAGTGTTTTGTGCTTCACCTGCTTATTTAGCAGCTAACGCAGAATTAAATAATCCACGTGATTTACGTGAACATCGTTTGGGTCTTTATTCTGGTTACCACACACGTGATCGTTGGGATTTTTTTCGTGAGCAGGAAGTCATCTCCATCCATTTGAAACCACCACTGTTAACGAATAGTGTGCATCTGCTTGCTGAATACGGTTGTGCTGGTGCTGGTTTAGTGTGTTTGCCTACCTTAGTCGCGTCACGCTATTTAGTGTCGGGCGAGTTAGTGCCTGTGTTAACAGATTGGCAGCTAACCTCATTTTGGTTGTCTGCGATTTATCCGCATACGTCACGGCGTGGTTTGAAGCTGCAGCTTTTCATTAATCACTTAATGAATAAATTTGCAGGTACGCCACCTTGGGATCAGGTTTTAATTGAACGTGGTTGGTTAAGTAATGAACCAGCGCAGCTTGTATAAAGCCGCATAAGTACATCTCCTTTAGCTGTTTTATTAATAAAATACTATCGTCATTGTTCGTGATTTACGAACAGATCAATCGTTCTTTACCCACTAGTCAACATCCAGCTTGCTGCCTACACTGCATCTCAGTCTGTACTTGAATACAGTCATATCAAAAAGATAATAACGTTAGGAGACAAGCATGACAGTCCATTACGAGACCAAATTCGGTTCGTTGAAATCCTATGAAAAAGGTGGCGTGCAAGCGATTGATGATGACGTTCGCCATTACGCTTTTTCAAACTGCTTTGAAATAGCAAACAATTCCAAGCCCTATGAAAAAGTGGTGTTTGGTCAAAATCAAATCTATGTGCTAGAGACTTTACGTGCCGAGGGTGCTTCACCTTGGTATACCTGTGCGCATGATGAATTTGCTTTGGTGATGGATGGTGAAGTCGAAGTGCATCTCATCAAACTCGATGATGCACAAATCGTTAAAGATGCAGAAAAAGATGGTGCAGTGTTAGTTGCAGGTGAGCCTCAAGGTAAGAAAATGGGTTGGATGAAATTAAAGCGTGGTCATCAAGGCATGCTACCTAAGAACACAGCGTATCAATTCCGTAGTAAAGATCCTGGCGTTCTTGTGATGCAAACCTGTAAAGGTGATCTGTCGGTAGAGAAGTGGGCTGATATTTGCCAAACCGCTTAAATCTAAATTAATTCAACAGGAGATTGACATGAACGCACCTGCAGATTTGGCAAAAGTGATTGCCACCGCACCTGATAAAACGATGGGCTACAAAGCTTTCACGCTAGGCTCATTCACATTTCGCCGCGATGAATATTTCGCGCACATTAGTTGGCACACACGTGATGGCCGTCCGCTGTCACATACTATGGACATTGGTAATTTTTTACGCGCTTTAATGCGTGATTGTGCTTGGGGATTTTTTTACGGCGGTGTGAATTTCGATGCAGTGTTTGGTACATTGAACCATTATAAGTCGGTTGATATGTATGCAGGCGCATTCAACGGTACGATGAAAACAGCCGGTGTAGATTTATTAGAAAATTTCCCTACCGAGCAAATCAAAGCGACATTCGAGGCGATGTTGGATGATTGGACGAATGCAGGTTTTGATCCTTTCTCTGCACCGCAAGAAACAGGCACACCGTATGGTCGTAAGAACGGAGACAATCGCCCTGCCATTACTCGTGCACGTGAACTAGCAACACGTTGTGTTGGTTTAAAAGGTGATTTGAATTTACGTACCGATGAACGTGGTGCTAAAGTGAATCGCGCGTTTGCAGATGTGCCGCAAGATCAGCCAGAGTTACATCCTGAACCTGGTTTTGAAAACGAAGTGCATGCATTTAATTTATTTGCCTTCCTCTCACGCTCACAAGTCACATGGAATCCATCTTTCACATCGGTTGTGAAACACAGCTATATGTGTCCTACAACTGAAGAACATATTCTTCCTATCTTGCATGCCAACGATAGAGTGGAATGGTTTTTCCAGATGTGTGATGAAATTCACTGGGACTGTGCAGATAAAAATACCGGCAGACCACTCGCAAGGGTGATTATGAAAGCCGGTGACATGGCAGCCATGCCTGCTTATTGTCGTCATCAGGGTTATAGCCCTAAGCGCTCTATGCTACTGGTATGGGAAAACGGTTCACCGAGTCTCGTGTATGAGATTCAAAAAGGTGAATCACCAGAAGTACCGGTGCAGTTCTAATGACCTCGAAACAGAAATTGCAGTGAAGTTCTGCAATCTCTGTTTGTTGTGCGAGATGTCATTCAAGCATGCAGTGCTAATTTCAACTAGATAGGAGCGAACACCATGCGCTCCGGAGAACCAGCATGACTCAAACTATCGCTAAGTCGCAGATACCTGCGGCTTTGCAGGGCGCAATTCATACTCAACTTTTTATTGATGGAAAATTCGTCGATGCAGAATCAGGCGAAACCATGGCCACGCTTAATCCGCATGACAATAGTGAGATCGCTCAGATCGCTATGGCTGGTCATGCTGATGTCGATAAAGCGGTACATGCAGCACAACGTGCTTATCCTAAATGGTCGCGTATGGCGGCGATGGATAGAGGTCGCATACTATTGAAACTTGCGGATCTGATTGAAGCCAATGCAGAGCAGTTAGCTCTGTTGGAATCGCTAGACACAGGTCATCCTATTCGTGATTCACGCATACTTGATGTGCCACGTACTGCAGTCACGTATCGCTATTTCGGTGGTATGGCAGATAAATTTCAAGGGGATGTGGTACCAGTCGAAGCAGGTTTTTTAAATTATGTGAGTCGTGAACCTTTAGGTGTGGTGGGTCAAGTCGTACCTTGGAATTTTCCATTAATGTTCACCAGTTGGAAAATGGCGCCGGCATTAGCAGCAGGGAATTGCGTTGTGCTGAAACCTGCTGAAATCACACCACTCTCAAGTTTACGTATTGCAGAGTTGATGGCTGAAGCAGGTATGCCTGATGGTGTCGTGAATATTTTGCCAGGTCTTGGTCAAGTCGCAGGTCAATATATTGCTGAACATCCTGAGATCGCAAAAATTGCTTTCACTGGATCGACTGCCACTGGTCGACGCATTGTGCAAGCCTCTGCAGGTAATTTGAAAAAAGTACAACTAGAGTTAGGTGGTAAGGGCGCCAACATTGTGTTTGAAGATGCTTTCTTACCGGCTGCGATCAATGGTGCTGCATGGGCTATCTTCCATAATCAAGGACAAGCTTGTATAGCGGGTGCGCGTTTAGTTTTGCATGAATCCATAGCAGATGAATTCTTAGAAAAATTTACAGCACTTGCAAAATCTATTCGATTAGGTAATCCACTTGATCCAAATACAGAGATGGGCCCTCTCACAAGTCAAATGCATAGAGATCGCGTGTTGTCGTATGTCGATATTGCACGTCAAGAAGGTGGAGAAGTGTTGAGTGGTGGTAAAGCACCGGGTGGTGATTTATCAGCAGGCTGTTATGTAGAGCCTACGATAGTACGTGCTAAGTCCACCCATGATCGCATTGCGCAAGAAGAAGTGTTTGGTCCTTTTGTGACGGTGCTCACTTTTAAAACCGATGAAGAAGCATTGGCGATTGCGAATGGCACGGAATATGGTTTAGGTGCAGGACTGTGGACACGTAATTTGCAACGTGCACATCTCATGGCACGTGAAATTAAGAGTGGCATGGTGTGGATTAATTGTTATAAGCGCGTCAATCCTGGCTCACCGTTTGGTGGAGTTGGTCAATCGGGTTATGGACGTGAAATGGGATTTGATGTCATGCGTGAATACACCCAAGCGAAAAGTGTGTGGGTGAATATCGATGCGCAAATCGTGCCGCACTATCCACGTCCTGCAAAATAAAACGTATA
>CANGLD010000173.1 GCA_947454475.1 Oxalobacteraceae bacterium | reverse complement strand
TTTTCTTTACCACCAGCGATACCAATCACACGACATCCGCGCGCTTTTGCTAACTGACCTACGACACCCCCGACAGCACCACTGGCAGCAGAGACAGCAATCGTGTCGCCTTCTTTAGGCTTGATAATTTGAGTCAGGCCATACCAAGCAGTCATGCCAGGCATACCTACAGCGCCTAGATACGCAGACAATGGAATATGCGTGGTATCGACTTTTTTCAACATACTGCCATCATCTACACCCATCTCACTCCAACCCAACATGCCGACTACTTTATCGCCCACAGCAAATTTAGGATTATTCGAGGCTACAACTTCACCCGCGGTACCTCCCACCATCACTTCATTTAAAGCTTGTGGTGCTGCGTAGCTTTTTACATCTTCCATACGCATACGCATATACGGATCGAGTGAAAGATAATGATTACGCACTAAAACCTGCCGAGCGCTCAATGTAGGAATCGGAGCCGACTCTAATCGAAAATTATCGACACTGACTACGCCATTCGGACGTGAAGCTAAAACAATACGCTGATAAGTCGACATGATATTTCCTATTGATGAGTGAGGTGGATAGATGTGTAGCGTTTATAACTTAGGTGCGACATCAAGTCGCTTAATGTATTTGAAGGTACCCATAGCTTTGGCGACTAATTTATCACCATCATGCAGTTCGCCTTCACAAAAACACATGGTTGTTGAACGATGAAAGGCAAAGCCACTAGCAATTAACCGATGACCTGGTTGTCCAGCAGGTTGAAGAAAACTGGTTTTCATTTCAACTGTCACGCCAGCACGTGAATCAGGATCGAGTGATCTTCCTGCTAAAGACATCACCACATCTAACAGTGTCATCGTGACGCCACCATGCGTGACATGCCAACTATTCATATGCTCTGGTTTGAGATCAAGGGCAATTCGCGCTCTGCCATGTTCCATCTCGAGAAACTCTACACCCAGATGATTAAGAAAGGGAATCTCGACCGGAAAAGACTGTGCTGCATTCATGATGTTTTTTAACTCAACACTGCAGAAACACCGCCATCAACAGCGAGTGTTTGTCCGGTGATGTGTTTACCTGCGTTACTGGAAAATAGTAAGACCGCGCCTTTTAAATCTTCATCATCACCTAGCCTGCGTAATGGTGCGCGTTGTGCCATTTCTTCTGCGCCTAATTTTTCAAGTAAACCTTTGGTCATCTTGGAAGGAAAAAATCCTGGTGCAATTGCATTCACTGTTATGCCATATTGACCCCATTCACCGGCGAGAGTGCGGGTGAAATTAATCACGGCAGCTTTTGAGGTGTTATAAGCGATGGTTTGCATACTAGAAGCACCATTGCCACCTAAACCAGCGATAGAAGCAATATTCACAATGCGACCGTAATGGCGCGGAATCATGGATTGTTTACCAATCACTTGTGATAGCTGAAAAATACTACGTATGTTGAGATTCATCACCTTGTCCCAAGCTTCAAGTGGATGATCTTCAGCAGGTGCGCCCCAAGTCGCGCCTGCGTTATTAATTAAAATATCAACATGACCTAAATGCTTAAGACTAGCTGCAGCGAGTGCTTGTGGTGCTTCTTCTTTGCCTAAATCAGAAGCAATCGCTAGCGCGTCAATGCCATGTTGTTTGAGATGCGCTATCGCTTCATCTAATTCATTTTGTTTACGCGATGAGATCACGAGTTTTGCACCCTGCTCGCCTAAAGCTTGTGCCATTTGCAAACCTAGTCCTCGTGAGCCGCCTGTGATGAGAGCGGTTTTTCCTGTGAGATCAAATAATTCTTTAATAGTGTGCATGCTGGTCTCTTGTTGTTGATTTTATTTTGTCTTTATTTATTTAACTTCATAATCCATACACTGGCGCGCTAACCTAACAGCGCCCACAAAAGGTTTTAAAGCCAGATGTTGAGGGTGATTTTGATACGCATCTAAGGCTGCGACAGACTCAAACTCTGAATACAAGACCACATCGTAAGTGGCTTCTAAGCTTGGTTGAGCAATCGCTACTTCTAATTTTAAAATGCCGGGAACGATATCGGAACAAGCATCTAATAATGCTTTCATTTTAATCGCGTTAGCCGCTTTATCAGCACCTTCTGCATGATCTTTTAACTGCCACATAACGATATGTTTAATCATAAATATTCTCTTAAAACCAGTTATCTTGCATGGTTAAGCTAGTGGTATCGAGGGATGCAAGTAAGACCAACTGTGCATCAACTTTTGGTAACTCATAAAGAAAGAACCAACGACATGCTTGCAGTTTTCCAGCATAAAAATCTAGTTCATCATGTTCTGCTTCAAGAGCACACAAGGCTTGACTAAGCCAGATCCAACTCACAACTATATGTCCGAAGGCTTCGAGATAAATAGATGCATTGGCGAGTGTGGTGTTCACATCCCCACTGTGATGCAATTGCGTTGTCACATCTAGCAGACGCTGCCAACGCTGAAGTAATGCACCACCAAGTTCAGATAATTCCGTTGTGCCAGATTGCGCAATCGTAGCGCGTACCTTCTCACCTAACAAAGTTAATGCTGCACCTTCGTGCATAACAACTTTACGTCCCAGTAGATCTAATCCTTGTATGCCATGTGTACCTTCATGTATGGGATTAAGACGATTATCTCGATAAAATTGTTCGACGTTATATTCACGTGTATAACCATAACCACCGTGCACTTGTATCGCTAAATTATTCGCTTCTAAACACCATTGCGAAGGCCAAGATTTCGCAATGGGCGTCAATATATCCAGTAACAAGGTAGCATTTGCTCGCGCATGATCTTCGCTTGCTGTTTTTTCTTCATCGACTAAACGAGCACAATACAAAGTCAGAGCAAGGCCACCTTCTACATAAGCCTTCTGCGCAAGTAGCATGCGTTTTACATCAGCGTGTTGAATAATCGGAATTTGATTTTGATGTGGATCTTTATTCGCAGCATGTCTGCCTTGTGGTCGATTGCGAGCGTAATCGAGTGCATGCAGATAACCGGTGTAACCCAACATAACTGCACCTAAACCTACACCGATGCGTGCTTCATTCATCATGTGAAACATCGCTGCTAAACCTTGATGCAAGCTACCGACTAAATAACCTATCGCGCCTGCTTTTCCACCAGGTTGAAATTGTCCTTCACCAAAATTCAATAAGCAATTCGTAGTGCCGCGATAACCCATCTTATGATTCAGTCCAGCGAGTAAGACATCATTACGCTCGCCTAAAGTGCCATCTGCATGCACAATTTTTTTAGGCACGATGAAGAGGGAAATACCTTTTACACCAGCTATGAGTTTGCCATCTGGGCCAGGTACTTTAGCGAGCACTAAATGAATAATGTTTTCAGATAGCTCATGTTCACCACCTGATATCCACATTTTGTTACCACGCAAACGATAACTACCATCCGGCTCTGGATCAGCTCGTGTAGTAATGTCAGACAAACTAGAACCTGCTTGCGGTTCTGATAAACACATGGTGCCAAAAAAACGACCTGCTAACAGTGGTTTGACGTAGCGTTCTATTTGTTCAGGTGAACCACATTTGAGTAAGGTATTGGCATTACCTATGGTGAGAAATGGATAGGCAGAGGTAGCAACATTCGCCCCTTTAAACCAAGCGAATCCTGCTTTTTCAATGACACAAGGTAACTGCATGCCACCCATTTCAAAATCTTGACCAGCAGCCATCAAGCCAGCATCGCAAAAAGCTTTCAAAGCGACAGCGACTTCCGGAATCATGCTCACCCTGTTGCCGTCAAATTCAGGTTCGTGTTGATCTGATTTTTTATTGTGTGTTGCGAATACATCGGTAGCGAGGCGCTCACATAAATCAAGCACTGCATCAAATGTTTCTCGATTGTGATCAGTAAAACGCTCTCGCTGCGTGAGCGATAAGGCATCCAGCCATTCGTAGAGTAAAAAGTCCAGATCACGTCTGGACAAAATGAGTGAAGACATTATCGCGCCCGCATCAGTGCCAGCGCTTAGACAACTTCAAATAAGCCTGCTGCACCTTGACCGCCACCAATGCACATAGTGATGACCACATATTTTGCACCGCGACGTTTACCTTCAATTAAGGCATGTCCAGTTAGACGCGCTCCTGATACACCGTAAGGATGACCTAAAGCGATAGCACCACCATTGACGTTGAGTTTATCCATAGGGATGCCTAGTTTGTCTGCGCAATATAAAACCTGCAC
>CANGLD010000172.1 GCA_947454475.1 Oxalobacteraceae bacterium | reverse complement strand
ATATTCGTCGTCCACCTTATTGGGAAGGTGCGTTAGCAGGTGAGCGTAGTTTGAAAGCGATGCGTCCTTTAGCTGTCTTAGGTGACAACATCACTACCGATCATCTTTCACCTTCGAATGCCATCATGCTAGATAGCGCAGCTGGTGAGTATTTAGCCAAGATGGGTTTGCCAGAAGAAGACTTTAATTCTTATGCAACGCATAGAGGCGATCATTTGACTGCACAACGTGCCACCTTTGCCAATCCCACTTTGTTAAATGAAATGGTGATGGAGAATGGCAAAGTAAAAGCAGGCTCCTTAGCACGCATAGAACCAGAAGGTAAAGTCACGCGCATGTGGGAAGCGATAGAAACCTATATGCAACGTAAGCAACCCTTAATTGTGATTGCAGGTGCTGATTATGGTCAGGGCTCTTCGCGTGACTGGGCTGCGAAAGGTGTACGTTTAGCTGGAGTAGAAGTGATTGTCGCAGAAGGTTTTGAACGTATACATCGTACCAATCTGGTAGGTATGGGTGTGTTACCACTAGAATTTAAATCAGGTGTGAATCGTTTAACACTGGGTTTAGATGGCACTGAAACTTATGATGTAGTTGGTGAACGCAAGCCACGTGCAACATTGACCTTGGTTATACATAGAAAAAATGGTGAGAAAGTAGAAGTGCCTGTCACGTGCAGACTTGATACAGCAGAAGAAGTTTCCATCTATGAAGCAGGTGGTGTGTTGCAAAGATTTGCGCAAGACTTTCTTGCTTCAACTAAGGCAGCATAATCATGGCACACGCTCCTCAAATAAAAATCCCTGCAACGTATTTACGCGGTGGTACCAGTAAAGGTGTGTTCTTTCGTTTGCAAGACTTACCTGCCCAAGCACAAACACCAGGTGCTGCACGCGATGCTTTACTGATGCGTGTTATTGGTAGCCCTGATCCTTATGGCAAGCAAATAGATGGTATGGGTGGTGCCACATCGAGCACAAGTAAAACAGTCATCGTTTCTACAAGCACTCAGCCTGATCATGACGTGGATTATTTATTTGGTCAGGTATCGATTGATAAAGCGTTTGTTGATTGGAGCGGTAACTGCGGCAATCTCTCAGCAGCAGTGGGACCTTTTGCGATTAGCTCAGGATTAATCGATGCAAAGCAGTTGCCACAAAATGGCATGGCAATCGTGCGTATCTGGCAGGCGAATATTTCTAAAACCATTATTGCGCATGTACCTATAGTGAATGGCGCTGTGCAAGAAACTGGTGATTTCGAATTAGATGGCGTGACCTTTCTTGCTGCGGAAGTGCAATTAGAATTCATGGATCCTGCTGCGGAAGAAGAGGGCGGTGGTGGTGCCATGTTCCCAACCGGTCATGTGATTGATGAACTAGATGTACCTGGAGTAGGCAAATTACAAGCTACGATGATTAATGCAGGTATTCCTACAATTTTTATCAAGGCAGATGCGATTGGTTACACAGGCACTGAATTACAAGAAGCCATTAATAGCGATAGCAAAGCCTTAGCGATGTTTGAAACTATACGCGCCCATGGCGCATTACGCATGGGTCTGATTAAACACATCGATGAAGCAGCGACTCGTCAACATACACCTAAGGTGGCTTTTGTCGCACCACCTAAAGACTACACATCATCCAGTGGTAAACAAGTTAAAGCCTCTGATATTGATTTACTGGTGCGCGCACTCTCTATGGGTAAGCTGCATCATGCCATGATGGGTACAGCAGCAGTAGCGATAGGTACAGCCGCAGCCATACCTGGTACTTTGGTGAATTTAGCAGCAGGTGGTGGTGAGCGTGAAGCAGTTCGGTTTGGTCATCCTTCAGGTACCTTGCGTGTTGGTGCACAAGCGAGTCAGATAAATGGCGAGTGGAGCGTGAAGAAAGCCATCATGAGTCGCAGTGCACGTGTGTTAATGGAAGGTTGGGTGCGCGTTCCTGGTGATGCGTTTTAAAGAATAAAAAAATCAATAATAAAAATTCATAAAAAATAAAGCAGTACGAACAGTGCGGAGACAGCATGAACTACCAAGACTATTATAAAAAATCCATACAAGATCCCGAAGGCTTTTGGGGTAATGAAGCCAAGCGTATAGATTGGCATACGCCTTATAAAAAAGTGCTGGATTACAGCAAGCCTCCTTTCGCAAATTGGTATGTAGGTGGTGAAACAAATCTCTGTCATAACGCAGTTGACCGTTGGGCAAGCAAACAACCTGATGCCACTGCATTGATTGCCATTTCTACTGAAACAGCTGATGGCACACCCTCTGAAAAAAGCTGGACGTTTAAAGAACTGCAAGCAGAAATAGAGCGCACAGCTGCCATCATGCAGTCGCTCGGTGTAGGTAAGGGTGACATTGTTTTAATTTACATGCCCATGATTGCTGAAGCAACTTTCGCTATGTTGGCTTGTGCACGGTTAGGTGCGATTCATTCCGTGGTCTTTGGTGGTTTTGCTTCGAATAGTCTAGCAACGCGTATTGATGATGCTAAACCTAAGCTCATGGTGTCAGCTGATGCGGGTTCACGTGGCGGTAAGCCAGTGCCCTATAAACCTTTATTAGATGAAGCGATTCAACTGGCAGAACATAAACCTGCTCATGTGTTGTTGATTGATCGTGGATTAGTGCCCATGAATCTAGTTGCTAGTCGTGATGTGGACTATGCCACGCAACGTGAAAAGCACTTGCACGCTACGGTGCCTGTTACTTGGTTAAAATCCGATGACATTTCTTACATACTTTATACATCAGGCACCACAGGTAAACCGAAAGGGGTGCAACGTGATGTAGGTGGTTATGCAGTGGCACTTGCCGCATCGATGGAGACTATTTTCTGTGGCAAAGCTGGTGAGACCTATTTTGCGACTTCAGATATTGGTTGGGTGGTGGGTCACTCTTATATTGTGTATGGCCCCTTGATCGCAGGTATGGCAACCATCATGTATGAAGGCACGCCCCTCAGACCAGACGCGAGCATCTGGTGGCAGATAGTTGAAAAATACAAAGTCACACGAATGTTCTCAGCACCGACAGCGGTGCGAGTGCTAAAAAAACAGCCGCCTGAGATGATGAAAAAATATGATGTCTCATCATTAAAAGCACTTTATCTGGCTGGTGAGCCTTTAGATGAAAGCACCTCATCTTGGATAGCGAATGAGTTAGGCGTTGCGATTATTGATAACTACTGGCAGACAGAAACAGGCTGGCCTGTATTATCGATTGCTAAAGGCGTAGAAGATAAACCAACGCGTTTAGGTAGTCCTGGCATACCTATGCCTGGTTATCGTATGAAGTTGTTAAATGAGGCTACAGGTGAAGAATGCGGTAACAATGAAAAAGGCGTAGTAGTCATTGAAGGTCCTTTGCCACCAGGCTGCATGCAAACTGTGTTTGGTGATGACGAACGTTTTGTTAAAACCTATTGGTCTAACTTCTCAACCGAGCAAGTCTATTCCACCTTTGATTGGGGTATACGTGATGATGATGGCTATTACTTCATCTTGGGTCGTACCGATGACGTTATCAACGTTGCAGGTCATAGACTAGGAACGCGTGAGATAGAGGAGAGCATTTCTAGTCATGCCAATGTTTCAGAAGTCGCTGTGGTTGGCGTGGAAGATAAACTCAAAGGACAAGTTGCCGTCGCCTTTGTCATTCCACGAAATGCAGAAACCACAGCCACAGCCGAAGCGCGAGCGCAATTAGAAAAAGAAGTATGGGCAGTGGTAGATAAACAATTAGGCGCAGTTGCACGACCAGCACGTGTGCATTGTGTGAACTTATTGCCTAAGACACGATCAGGGAAATTACTACGTCGTTCTATACAAGCGATTTGTGAAGGACGTGATCCAGGCGATTTAACGACGATAGAAGATCCAACTTCATTGGAACAGATTAAAGCAGCGGTGATGGCTTAACTAAATAATGGCAAGGTTTTATACCTTGCTATTTTCTAGATATTGATTAGTTAATTGGCCTAACTTAGTTGAAAAATTGAACATCAAAGATGCAATTACTTGATCGTTTTTCCCAGTTAATTCTAATGCTAATTTAAGTTCAGATTCAAGCTCTCCTTTTTGCTTATTCATGTCTGAAATTGTTTGTGCATTTTTGTTTTTAATGCCTTGTTCAATACCTTGATTCACTACGAAACTAGAAAAAGAATCAATTTCAATTTTTAAATTATCTAATTTTTTATTTAAATCGGAATAATTTTTCTGATCTTTGCCAATTT
>CANGLD010000171.1 GCA_947454475.1 Oxalobacteraceae bacterium | reverse complement strand
GATGGCGCAGGTGAAGAAGGTGCGATCGTACAAATTATTGGTATGGGTCCAAGTAAGACGACCTTCCTCTATCCTAAAGAAGGCGATTTTGGTAAACCAAGAAAATTAAACTAATGAAAAACTTTGCTCTCTTTATCAGTCTTGCCATGGCATGTTGTGCAGCTCATGCTGAATGGAAAAGCTATGCAAAAAATTCAGAGGCAGAAGAATTTTTTGATACTACATTCATTAGCAAAGAATCTAGCAAGATAAAATTATGGACGCTTACTAATTACGCCGCTCCTTTGACAACACTGGAAGGTAAAGAAATCTTGTCGGAGAAATCGCTAACGACAGTCGATTGCTCTACTCAAAAAATCGGTGCGGAAAAAATAATCAAATATGAAAAAAGATCTGCACTTGGCACGGTAGTCAGTGAGATGGAAACAGCACTTCGCATGAGTAGTATACGATCAGGTAGTGCTGATCAAATCTTGAAAGAAAAGTTATGTCGTTAAGTTGCAAGCTTCTTTACTGTAAAACTTAATTGAGATGGGGATTAGTTTTCTGATGCAAACTGATCCGCATTCTTACCTTTGAATGGCGCATAAAACGCTTTTACAGTTTGCATATCTTTTTCTATGTCCCCAGTGGGATGCAACATAGGGCCTATGCCGCTGGTTTTTGTAGAATAATCCATGTAGGCCATTAAGATAGGCACACCAGCTTCAAGTGCAATATAGTAAAAGCCTGTTTTCCAATAACGGTTTTTACTTCTTGTCCCCTCAGGTGGTATAACAAGTTGTACCGAGCCTTCTGCCGCACGCAATGCCTCAGCGGATGCAGCAACTAAATTATTAGACTGTTCACGATTGACGGCAATACCACCTAGCCAACGCATCAATGATCCAAATGGAAAATTGAATATGCTGGCTTTACCCATCCAATAAATATTTAAACGCAAAGCAAACGCGACCATGAGGGTGTAAGGCAAATCCCAATTACTTGTATGGGGTGCAGCTATAAAAACACACTTGGTAGCTTCTGTTGGTAAAACACCTTCCACCTTCCAGCCATTCAGTTTCAAAAAAGTGGTGGAGAGTTTGCGAAGAAAGGTATTAACGATAGGCGTAGTAAAAATAGTTCTATGCATGAGATTCGTCTCTAGGATCTTATTAATTATTCTCACTGAGTCATTTGGTCCCGCCGACAGGAATCGAACCTGTATCTAGCGCTTAGGAGGCACTTGTTCTATCCATTGAACTACGGCGAGACGCAGGCAGGCAAGGGCACTGCTCGCAGGATTATAGCTTAGGCGGGTAAGTGGTTAGTTTGGGGTGAGTTAGTTCGTACGATTACGCTACGCTAATCGGACCTACAAAACCAATTATATTTTTTGTTGAATGTAGAGTAGGGCGCAATGGATTGCGCCGCATGGAATAAAAAATTTTAGAGAAATTATTTGAATAATAAATATAACAACTCAGAAATCCATAGAGATGATTAGCCTAGCGTAACCATCCAAATAAATAGTGAATAAAAAATCGGTATTTAAATCAAGGCAAAAAATCCACTTAATCCGATTCCTAAGCCAGCTATAAAAGTCGTGGTGCTAGCTATCGCTAACCAACGTGATCTGGAAAAAAATCCCATCACACTTAAGCCTATGCCAAGTAAAAATACAGACTTAGCAATGATGAGCCAATTCAGATGCTGATTAATTTCAGACACTATATTTTCTTGTTGTTTTGCAGTTTCTTGTAATTCTTTTTTACCGTCTTTGCTATCAGGTGAAGTTTCTTTGCTTTGTATGGTGGACTGATAAAGCACTAATCTTGTTTCAGCAACATCGACTTGATCATCAGTTAGCGTGTCTTTGTTTTGTAGTGTTAGTGCTAGATCATTAGCAGATAACTGATAATTCACTTGTTGTGCCGCTACGCTTTGATACGCATTATGAGCAACAACAGCTTGGTGTTCATGATCTAGAATTTGTTTGTCAAGTAGTGATTCACCATAACTCGTAAAGCCATGGGCAACACATAGAACAGTAAAGCAAATACTAGAAAATAATCTAGCGCCTGTATTAGCTTCATTATGCGTAGCAATGTGAGTAGCGTGATGCGTACTTGGTAAATGGTCATTGCTTGCAGCTAGTGTTAAGCCTGTATGACTCACATGACCTTCACCAGCTACGGGTCTTTGCCTAGGCCTTCTTACGCCTTCTTGCGTTGCTAGGGATGTGGTGGTCATATCTTTTCTTCCTATATCTTTAAGATGAAATGCATGGGAATTAACTTTTTCCAGCGAGGTGTGGATAACAGCGGTACGGTCTTGCACAGTTTGCATGCGCGGTGTGATGCCAGAAAAATCAAATTTTAATGAATCATCGACTAAGGGTGAGAGTAGCGAAGGTCTGTTTTGAACGAGGACTTGATGCGCATCGACGGTTGCGCCGTAGCCATGTCCTAAAGTTTGGGCAATAGTCGTCCCAGAAAATCCTTGTGCTCTTGCATCATCTGCGCTGATAGAAAAATCATTGAAATTTTTTCCTAATTCAGCGCCCAAGCCTTTTTCAAAATCACTCTTTCCGTTTGGATTGCTAGGATCGATTTGAAAAGAAGACCAGGGATCATCTTCAGATGCATTTCCTAAACTCAGTCCACCGTTATTACTCAAGCTGCTAATGACATCTTCATCATTATTAGCTTGTTGTTGAAGTTGTGCGTTTAATTCACTATCGCTATAGGTAGCATTATCAGTAATGTCATCAAGATCTTCTTGTTCTGTAATGACATTAGCAAGGCTATCGATGTTCGACTGCATCTGACTGCCGATGATGCTGTCTAATGCATTTTGTCGTGTCGTGTCACGTTTAGGAGCTATTGCATTTGCAAAACCTGAGCGAGTACTGATGCCTGGACGAGGAGCGCTTGCAGGTACAAACGCTTTATGATTATTGTTAGTAGAATTCCTATTGCCACCCTGCGCACTAGGCATGGCAAAGCTACTGTTTCTACGACTATTTCTATCTTCTTCCGGTTTATTATTTTTAATTTGCAGAATATTGAAGTAAGGCTTAAAGCTGGCTTGTGTATAGCCAAATGCCAGTAGCATTTTCTTAAATAATTCAATCTCTGCTTTTTCTATCCTGCCGTCTGTAAGTACGATATCCCAGACATTTGTTAAAACGCAAAGACGCTGCATGGGGTCTAGTAATTCTGCAGCAGCTTTTAAAAATTTTGGTGCTTTGTTTTTACCTACATATTTCAGTGCAGATTGTAAAAGGCTGGGGCACTTGCCTATTACCATATGGAGCTGCCCTATCTCTTCCTTCGCCATTTGTCCATCCGAGGACATCATGTAGAGCATGCAGATTGCTAAGATGAGCGGAGGATTCAGTTCTTCTGGTGTGAAGTCTTGATTAAATGAGCCGAGGATGTCTCTTTCATTTTTTACAGAGATCGCTCTTAAGTAAGGTTTGAAAGATTCTTCGGTCAAACCAACGGCGGTTAAAAATCGGGCGAATAATAATTTCTCATCATCAGCGAGTTCTCCATCGGCCATGATGGAGTCGCATATATTCATTAAGATGCAAACTTTTTGCGCATTACTCAGTATCTTAGGTAACGTCTCTAAGTATTCATCAATGCTGTTGGTTTCTACATAGCTTAGAGCGCGATGTAATACTTCTTCATTGCCGCCGATGACAGATTGAAGATGGCTACTCTCTTGTTCCGATACTTCGCCATCCGCAATCATCATGTAGATGACACCGGTAACCAAAGAAAGGTGAGGCGTGAGTTCTACAGGGTCGTCAGCATCCCTCCGGGACATATACTTGTCCAGGTTAAGATTTTTAAATAAATGACGTAGTAGATCTGATGAACCCATTTCCCTGATTTCCCGCTGAATCGGCTGTGACCATGAGAGGTCTCATTCTGCGAAGCAGAGTGCGCCAGGGGAAACCTTAAACAGGTAAGGCTCAACAGTTAATTACAAACCCTTAATACTTATTACAAATTACTACATTGTCATAATCACTTATTTTGTGATTACAAACCTGTTAGAAAGGGTTGCCTAGAGGGGCATTATTTAAGAGTGTTTACACTGATTTGCAGTGTTACTTATGTAGGTAAATACTCAAGAGTTATCTATCAACTAAGTTGACAGTTTGAGGGAGTAGTGAGTTTAAAACTGCGTGGCGTAGCGCAGGATGACACGGCTGGTTTCATAAAAACCATTCTGCGTTTGTAGGTCACCACCATATTGCAAAATTAATCTACCTACAGGTAGTTGGGCTGAGGCAGATAATTGATAGCGATGCAAGTCG
>CANGLD010000170.1 GCA_947454475.1 Oxalobacteraceae bacterium | reverse complement strand
TTGAAGTATTGCTCAATCAACGCTTTATTCAATCCAATCGCTTCAAAGATTTGCGCGCCACAGTAAGACATGTAAGTGGATATACCCATCTTAGAAAAGACTTTCATCAAGCCTTTGCCGACTGCTTTTTGGAAGTTATAGATCGCTTTCTCTGGCGACAAATCACCAGGCAATCCTTTGGCCATATCTGCCAAAGTATCCATAGCCAAGTAAGGATGAATCGCTTCTGCACCATAGCCTGCTAATAAAGCGAAGTGATGCGTTTCACGCGCTGAACCTGTTTCAACTACGAGGCCAGTTGATGTACGCAATCCACGTCCAACTAAATGTTGGTGAATTGCTGAGGTTGCTAACAAAGCTGGGATAGCAACATTTTGTGCATCTAACTTGCGATCAGAAATAATTAAAATATTGTGTCCAGATTTCACAGCATCGACAGCTTGTGCACACAATGAGGCTAGTCGTGCTTCTACACCTTCTTTAGCCCACGCTGTGGGATAACAAATATCGAGTTCGAAGGAACGGAATTTTCCACCAGTGTGTTCGCCAATGTGACGCAAACGCGTCATGTCCTTGTAATCAAGAATAGGCTGCGCAACTTCTAAACGCATAGGGGGATTGATATTGTTGGTATCAAGTAGATTAGGCTTAGGACCTATAAATGAAACCAATGACATCACCATTGCTTCACGAATTGGATCTATCGGTGGATTCGTTACTTGCGCAAACAATTGCTTGAAATAGTTGTATAGCGTTTTATTTTTATTCGACATGACTGCCAATGGCGAGTCATTACCCATAGAACCTGTCGCCTCTTCTGCATTGGCTGCCATAGGCGACATGAGGAATTTCAAATCTTCTTGGGTATAACCAAATGCTTGTTGACGATCCAACAAAGGAATCTTGCTTGCTTGATGTTCTTCAGTTGATTTCAATTCGCCTAACTTAATGCGAACAGAATCAATCCATTGTTTGTAAGGCTTAGCGTTGGCGAATGTATCTTTTAATTCTTTATCGTCGATGATGCGACCTGCATCTAAATCAATCAAAAACATTTTGCCTGGTTGCAGACGCCACTTTTGAATAATTTTCGATTCAGGAATAGGCAACACACCAGATTCCGATGCCATCACCACTAAATCATCATCGGTAACGATGTAGCGTGCTGGACGCAAACCATTTCTATCTAACGTGCCACCGATATGACGACCATCAGTGAATGCCATCGCTGCAGGACCATCCCATGGCTCCATCATCGCCGCGTGATATTCATAGAATGCACGGCGATTGTCATCCATCAGCGTGTGATTTTCCCAAGCTTCGGGAATCATCATCATCATGGCTTGCGCAATCGGATAACCAGCCATCACCAATAATTCCAAAGCATTATCAAAGCATGCTGTATCGGACTGGCCTTCGTAAATCAGTGGGAATAATTTTTGTAAATCTTCACCCAATACTGCGGACTTCATCACGCCTTCACGTGCACGCATCCAATTGAAGTTACCTTTAACCGTGTTGATCTCACCGTTGTGCGCGAGTAAGCGATAAGGATGTGCTAATGGCCATTCAGGGAATGTGTTGGTTGAAAAACGTTGATGCACTAATGCCAGTGCAGAGACGCATTTAGGATCTTGTAAATCACGGTAATACACACCCACTTGATCCGCTAACAACAAGCCTTTGTACACCACTGTGCGTGCTGACATGGATGGCACGAAGAATTCTTTGCCATGTAATAAATTCAAAGCTTGAATTGCATGACCTGAAGCTTTACGAATGACATACAGTTTGCGCTCTAGTGCATCAGTCACCATGATGTCTTGTCCACGACCGATAAAGATCTGACGTATGACAGGTTCTTTTTCACGCACTGTTGGGGACATAGGCATGTCTGTATTCACAGGCACATCACGCCAGCCCAATACAACTTGTCCTTCTGCGTGTACTGCGCGTTCTATCTCTTGTTCACAAGCGATGCGAGATGCATTTTCCTTAGGCAAAAACACCATGCCTACGCCGTATTCACCAGGTGGAGGTAAATGCACACCTTGCTTGACCATTTCATCACGATAATACTGATCAGGAATTTGTATCAGTATGCCCGCGCCATCACCCATTAATTTGTCAGCACCCACGGCACCGCGGTGATCTAAGTTTTGCAGTATGAGCAGACCTTGCTCAACGATAGAGTGACTTTTCTGTCCTTTGATATGCGCAATAAAACCTACGCCACAGGCGTCATGTTCATTTTTTGGGTCGTACAGTCCTTGGGCTTGCATCGCAATTCTCCACAGCCATTTTCAATAGAACCGTGAAGGATAGTGCAAGGCCTGCTGTACATCAATCAAAAATAAATGGGGTCTGAACATATTTTAATCTAGCATCCAAATGGTGCAAATTTAATTAGGGACAGAATAAGTATAATTTAGCTTATAGCTGAATTTTGATAGTAAGTCGCTCAGGGCTCTGTCTTGATTTTGATGTCTTTAAGCAACTTATTTGATTTAACAGGCCTGCCGCGCGGCGCTGGCGATAGTCTGCGCGGGGTTAACTTAGCCAATTGCCGCTTGAAATCCTCAGTCCCCAAGGCCCAGGCTTTTTGGGTAGCAGTCTCAATTTCCTCGACCAAACTAGCTTGCGGCACAAATTCGGACAAGGTTTTATAGGCAGCCTCTCGCTGAAAAGGCGTATTTCCTAAAGCCCAATACTCAGGATGGTCAGTAATGAGGGGATTTTTTTCTAAACCTATGTGATGCGCATGACTGGACCATGGGTAATTGTCCAATTCCGCGACCAAGCCAGTTGCTATGGACTGATATTCCATCATGATGCAACAAGGTAAAAAATACTGGGATGCTTCCAACACCGTCGCTCTATAGCGACCGTCCCACAAACTACCGGTGCGACCATGTCGCGCGTTGTAGTAAGGAACGTAATGACGACCCAGGGCTTGCATCATTTTGCCTAAGCCCTGCTCTGTCGATGGTGTGGCCAACAACTGTATGCGAGCTGGCAGCAAGACATAGGCATGCAATGCCACTTCACTCTGATTAGCCGCCTCTTTTAAGCAACGAAGAAATGCGAGATAGTCAGCCTCTTCCCTGAATACGGGTTGTTGATTATGGCCCTTGGCAACGATGTGATGAAGTTGGTCTGGAACGACCAGTCTAGGAAGGCGAGCCATAGGTATCGCACCGAGAAAAGCATCGCAGTGACTGCATGCTAGGTTAACTGCGACGATTCATCCCACCTCACGAACGCAAGACAGGATGAGAATGTCAGTAAGAATCAGAAAGGAATATCGTCATCCATGTCTGACATATTTGGCGCTTGCTTAGCAGGTGCACGCGGCGCACTTGATTTAGGCGCAGAGGATCCTATTTCATCCATAGGCGCACTACCACCACCTTGACGACTACCCAACATCTGCAAACTATCTGCAATGATTTCAGTTGAATATTTTTCTATACCGTCTTTGTCTGTCCACTTACGCGTACGCAGCTTTCCTTCTACATATACCTGCGAACCTTTTTTCAAATATTGACCTGCTATTTCAGCTAGCTTGCCAAAGAAAGCAATGCGATGCCATTCAGTCGCTTCTTTTTGTTCGCCGGTTGCTTTGTCTTTCCATTTATCCGTGGTCGCGACAGCGATATTAGTCATGGCATCGCCGCTAGGCATGTAGCGCGTTTCAGGATCACGTCCGAGATTTCCAACGACGATAACTTTATTGACCGATGCCATACTTTTCTCCTGTTATACCGGAACAGCTTGATGTGATTGTCTGCGACGAGGCAAATTTTTCATGGAAGTCGCAATTATAAGCCAGCCGCCTGCGGCAACAGTGCCGACATTAAACACGAATGACAACTTAATCTCAGAGATTAAAGCGATCTTTGAAAACCCGCTATAGTAGCAGGTTGCCCCACTAAAAGACGTTGGGGTTTTTACAATTCAGCATGACTGAATAGGCAGCATCTGTCATGAAGCGGAAAGTTTAATCGCTTCTAATTCAAGGCAGGCTCCATTCACAGTCAAGCACAACCGAGGCAAGTATAGGCATGGAAGAAATTCGTATTCGTGGCGCACGCACCCATAACCTGAAAAACATCAGTCTGGATTTGCCTCGCAATAAATTAATCGTTATCACTGGACTCTCTGGTTCTGGTAAATCCTCACTGGCGTTTGATACCTTGTATGCAGAAGGACAACGACGCTATGTAGAGTCGCTCTCTGCCTATGCGCGACAATTTTTGCAGCTCATGGAAAAACCCGATGTCGATATGATTGAAGGTTTATCGCCTGCTATTTCTATCGAGCAGAAAGCCACCTCACATAACCCCCGTTCTACCGT
>CANGLD010000169.1 GCA_947454475.1 Oxalobacteraceae bacterium | reverse complement strand
GAGTGCATTAGTCACAGGTCCTTCGATAGAAAAAAGTATTGCGCCATTACGTAGCTTTGTTGCAGAACCTATGCAATTTGGTCATTTATTTTTGGTTGGTGATGCAGCACACATAGTGCCGCCTACTGGAGCAAAAGGATTAAATTTAGCGGCGAGTGATGTGTACACGCTGTATCACATACTGCGTAAGCGTTACAAAGAAGGTCGACTCGATCTGATTAAAAAATACTCTGAAATTTGTCTACGCCGAGTATGGAAAGCTGAGCGTTTCTCATGGTGGATGACGTCTATCCTACATAAATTCTCGGACGATCCCTTTAATCAGCGCATACAAGAAGCTGAGCTTAACTATTACACCAGTTCTGAGGCTGGGCTTACCACGATTGCAGAAAATTACGTGGGCCTGCCTTATGAAATCGTTGAATAAATCGCAATAAATAGCAGATTGGTTCTAAATAAGGTACATTTCGTCCGAGCCCATTTCTGTTTAACAACCATGTCCACAACCCAGCCGCTAATTTCCAGCAAGGCTTTCAACGTGAGCGCACTGCGTGCTAGCTGCTCAGCTTGCAGCATGCATCAGCTCTGTCTGCCTATGGGTTTGGGCGAATCAGATATTAGTCGTCTAGATGAAATTATTGGTCGTAGACGCAAAATTCCTAAAGATGGTTTGCTGTATCGCATCGATGATACGTTCACAAATCTATATGCAATCCGCTTGGGGCACTTTAAAACTTTCCAACTTACACCTAACGGTGAACAGCAAATCACTGGTTTTCAAATGGCAGGTGAATTGCTAGGCATGGATGCGATTAGCACCGATAGACATCATTGCGATGCAGTTGCCTTAGAAGATAGTGAAGTGTGTGAAATTCCATTTAACAGACTAGAAGAATTATTTGGCACTATTCCCACCTTACTGCATCATTTTCATCGCATGATGAGTCAAGAAATCACGCGCGAACAAAATGTCATGCTGTTATTAGGGAATATGCGTGCAGAACAACGCTTTGCTGCTTTTCTAGTAAATCTTTCAGCGCGTTATGCAGCGCGTGGCTATTCTTCTACTAATTTTCAACTGCGTATGTCGCGCGAAGAAATTGGTAATTATCTTGGCTTAACGATAGAAAGTATTAGTCGTTTATTGTCACGCTTTAAAAAACAAAATCTACTCAGAGTGTCGAATCGTGAAATTGAAGTACTCGAACCTGTCAATCTGAAAGCGATTGCAGCTGGCACTGAAACCTGCTCTTAATCTCTCTCTATCGCATGAAGTAATGTGAACTATCCATCATTACTTTAAAACGGTGGTTGCCCTTCTTCTGAACGAATCAAGTAACAACTCAACATAGAAGCAAGCGAGCAGAACGCCCAAAAAAATAAAAAACCCAAGGTATACGCTGCCTTAGGATTCAGATCGACATGCCCACCCACTAGCAATAAATCGGCAGGGTCAAATAATGAGAAGAAAAAACCTTCCGCCATAATCGCCACCATAAAAGATGGCCACAACACAACCAGCGCTAGTTTCAACATATTTGCCACTCCTCAGATGCATGCCTAACCCATTTCATACTAGGGTTGGATCTCTATTTCTTTTTGTTTAGGCCAATCCCAGCGCCCATGTAAACGCCATGACCGCTGACCATCTTGTAATTCTATCTGCCAGTGAGCACGCTCCAATAAAGGCAGCATCACAGAAAATTTACCCTCTGCATCAGGCTTAACTTCAAAACGCCTATCTTTCGCAGGCAAGGTGGGATGTATGACTAACAGTGTTAACGCGGATGATTTATCTGCGCCACTCAATCGACCTTGCATCTGTCCTAGACTAGGATCATAGTGCATCGCCAATTTCAAACCTAAAGTTTGCGCCTGCGCTTCACGTCGTAAATCTTGATTGATCGCTTTACCTTGTTTGTAATAATCATCCACCACTAAAGCATCTGCACCTGAAAATGAAATCCACATCGTGATGAAACCTGCGATGATCACGATAAATGGTCCCGACATCAACAGCCATGGCCAACGATGTTGATACCAAGGACTAGATTGCACAGCAATTTTATTCGGCATAACCATTTATGTTCACCTTAACGCGGAATGAAAAACACCGCTTTTTCTTTAATCTCTAATTCATCACCATCGGTGACTTGTAAAGTAAACCAGATTTTATTCGATCCTTTTTGACCAGCCCCTGCATCAACACGAACGCGCACTGGCACTGCTCTTGATTCAGTACTTCCTAATTCAATTTCTTTTGCTGCACCATCTAAATGAATACTATCTATGCCAGAGACGCTTAATCGGAAATGATGCATATCCTCATCGGTATTCATAATCTGTAGTCTATACACATTCTCTATCATGCCATCTTCGACTTCACGTCCCATGGCACCACGATCACGAATCACATCCATTTTGAATGGCGTACGTGTGAGTAAAGTTCCAACGAACACGGAGACTATGACTAACAATACTGCGCTATAGATTAATACTCTAGGACGTAAGGCGTGACGTAAAATTTGCGCAGAAGTCCAACGACCTAACATGGCATGTTCAGTCCAGTAACGAATCAATCCTCGCGGTGATCCGACTTTATCCATCACTGTATTACAAGCATCTATACAAGCTGCACAACCTATGCACTCATATTGCAAACCCTTGCGTATATCAATCCCAGTTGGACATACCTGAACGCAGAGTGAGCAATCAATACAATCGCCGAGTTTTTTATCTGCTGTGGATTCTGCCTTGACATGCGCACCGCGTGGCTCACCACGCTGGCTATCATAGGTGACGATTAAACTATCTTTATCAAACATTGCGCTTTGAAACCGCGCATAAGGACACATGTATTTACAAACTTGTTCACGCATCCAACCTGCGTTGCCGTAGGTTGCAAAGGCATAAAATAAAACCCAAAACAATTCCCAAGGACCGAGTGTGAGTGCTATCACTTCCGTCGATAAAAAATGTATAGGCGTGAAATAGCCTACAAAGGTAAAACCAGTCCACAGCGCGACCAGACCCCAAGCAATATGTTTAGCTGTTTTACGAGATATTTTGTTTAAGGAGGTGGTCTGACGATCCAGTCGAATACGCGCACTACGCGATCCTTCTATCTTTCGTTCTATCCACATGAAGATTTCGGTATACACAGTCTGTGGACAAGCAAAGCCACACCATACGCGCCCAAAGATCGCTGTAAATAAAAACAACGAATAAGCACAAATAATGAGCAATGCCGCGAGATACACAAAATCTTGCGGCCATAAGACGATACCGAAAATATAAAATTTACGTGCAGTTAAATCAAACAGAACAGCCTGACGACCATTCCAATTTAACCAAGGCAGTCCATAAAAAACCAGCTGCGTTAGCCAAACAAAAAACCAACGCACACTGGCATAACGACCACTCACTTCGCGCGGGTAGATAATCTCCCGCGCTGCATACATCTTAACTACTGAGACATCAGCAACTGAATCACCCATCTAATAGCCTATTTTTGTTCTGCACTGACTTCCGTCTTGTTCGACATGCTCCATACATAAGCTGCTAACAAATGTACTTTTGCATCACCAAGAAATTCAGCAAATGCTGGCATCACATTATTACGTCCACCACGTATAGTTTCTGAGATAGTAGCAATACTGCCGCCATATAACCATGTCTTATCAGTTAGATTAGGTGCGCCTAATGCTGGATTACCTTTACCATCTACTCCGTGGCAAGTAGCACAAGCAGCAAATTTTTCTTTACCGAATGCGACTTTAATAGGATCAGCGCTAGCACTCGACAAAGAGGTAACGTAATGCGCAACATTATCGATATCTTTTTCTCCGCCTAATGCTGCTCCCATAGGTGGCATGATGCCGTTACGACCTTTTAATATCGTGGTCTTAATTGTTTCTGGTTCACCTCCGTATAACCAATCATGGTCAGTCAGATTTGGATAGCCTTTATTACCGCGTGCATCAGAGCCATGACATTGTGAACAATACGTCAAGAACAAACGCTCACCCATTGCATGTGCTTGAGGATCTGCTGCTAATAATTTTAAATCTGTTTTTTGAAATTTATCAAATAATGGACCGTACTCTGCATCGGCCATCTTTAATTCTTCTTCGTATTGTCCTTTCGATGCCCAACCTAATTTGCCAGCATAGGTACCTAGACCAGGATACAAAGCGAGATAAATTAATCCAAACACGATGGTGATATAAAACAACCACATCCACCAACGTGGCATGGGGTTATTCATTTCTTCTAAACCCTCATCCCATTCATGACCAGTCGTCATCGCCTTACCATCTTCACCACGATTAATTTTCACAGTGGATTGTGACCACAGTAAAAATGCACAGGCGAAGATACCGACTATGGTCAGTACCGCAAT
>CANGLD010000168.1 GCA_947454475.1 Oxalobacteraceae bacterium | reverse complement strand
CACCAACTAATCCACCTACACTTGAAGAATAAGAACTTGCTGTGACATTACCAGTTGCATGACTGCTCATTAAAGTAACTTGATAACTTCGTCCAACTAACCCAGCTATTCTGCTTGAAAAATTTCCTGAGTTGACATCACCATTTGCATAGCTATTCGCAACACTACCACCATAACTCGAGCCGACTAATCCACCTATGCTATTTGAATTATTTTCTACAACGACATTACCAGTTGCATAGCTATTATTAATCGTTCCATATAAATTCTTACCAACCAAACCGCCTACATGATTTGAAAAAACACCAGAACTAACATTACCAGTTGCATGACTATCTGAGATGTTTCCTACTAGATTTTGGCCGACTAATCCACCAAACCTTTCTCCACTTGAACCAGCAGTAACTTGCGTATTAGCATAGCTTCGAACAACATCGCCAGAATTCTGTCCAATTAAACCGCCTATGCCATATGCAGCATCGCCGGCACTGACGCGACCTGTTGTAAAACTATTTATAATCGTTCCCGAGTTTTCTCCAACTAAACCACCAACATAACGATTACCAACTACACTAATATTGACTAGACCAACATTACGTATCGTGCCTGAATTAGATGAAAATAAACCGACGTTATTTTGACCAGATTGCTGAATACTTAAATCACTAATGGTGTGACCCAAACCATCAAAATTATTAAGTGATGTAAGTGGACTAAATCCACCACTCCAGATAATCGTGTCTGCGGCATCAATATTTGCACCAATGGCAAAATTTGTTTGTCCATTGGCTGCATTCATACCCTGTAAATCCGTACCAGTTGTGCTACCTTCACTACCCAAGCTATTAATAACGGTATAACTAATTACCGGACCACTCGCTCCTAATTGCGTGGTTAGGCTGTTTCCAGCAGGGAGATTAATCGGCGCATTCACATAGTAATTACTTTCAACACCACCTATCACGCCATCACTAGCACCTTGACCATACAGCAGCACTAAACTTGCTGACCCCGATCCATCCATGGTGTTATTAATGACAATATCTTTATGCGCATTTAAGGTGAGTTGATTTGCACTCCAACTTACATTGTCACTAATCGTGATATTGCCAACCCCTAAACGTGAACCAGCGTTTGATTCAATCTCAACATTCCCGCCAACTAGATTCGCACTTAGTGCTGCACCTGTCATATCGCCACCACTTGCAGCAACAGTGAAGTCAGTTGGATCTAACAACCACGTACCAGCAAATCCTTTTGCAGCTAAAGTATTGACGCGTGCGCTATCTGCAATCGTGAGATGACTGCCTGATGTTTCAACCATGCCACCATTACCACCGGCATTGCCTGCTTGTGCCTTAATACTGCCCGAGAAGCTTGTGTGTGAATTTGGATTACTAAGATCAGCAATCACGCTAACCGTGCCACCATTCGCAGCGCTATTCGCAGCCGCACTCACATCGATACTGCCGCTGTGTGAGATGGCATCACTGGCTTCTAAAATAATTTTGCCACCACGATTGACGATACCTGTCGCAGCTAACTCACCACTGTTATTCACCACACCACCACGTAACTGCTCAGCAGCTTGGGCGGAGAGAATAATGATGCCTTCAGGTGCGAGTACTGCTTTTTTATTTTCTACTAAGGCAGCGATGGTTGATTTACTCACTGTGACACCAACTAAGGCACCTTCACTCGCAAAATTCAAAGTAATACTTTCACCTGCAGCAAGCGCAACTGTGCCTTGCGTTGCGATGATGACGCCATTGTTTCTCACTTCTGGTGCAAGCAATGCGACATAGCCACCTAGAGCAGCGGTAATATTTCCTTCATTGATAAGACTGCCAGTTGCGCCATTGCGATCAAAGCGCATCTTGCCTGACATAAAATCATCGACACTGATGCTGTGCGTAGTCGCCACCAATGAACCTACATTCACTGATGCTGTTGGACTGAAATACACACCTGATGGATTCATCAGAAACACTTGTCCATTGGCGTTGATTTGCCCAAAGATCTGACTCGTATCTGAACCCACGACGCGATTTAAAATCGCAGCACTACTACTAGGCTGTTGAAATGTCACCTTTGCATCACGGCCTACATTAAAACTATCCCAATTCATCACCGCACGTTGCGATGCTTGCTGCACGAGCATGTTTGCATTCGATTGCGAGACCGTAGCTTGCCCTGCAATAAGTTGAGGATTAGTAGGTAGTTGGTTGGTTGGCGGTTGCGCTAAGACTGGAAAGGTAGCAATACTAAACATCACGCTAGGTAAGTTTAGTAAGAGCTTGGCTCGTCCCGAAGTTTTACCCTTGCCTTTGGTGTGTTCGGACACGACCGCCCATGATTGAGTAGCATGACTCCAAACTAATCGAAATACTCTATTCATTGAAGCATGCTTAGACATAGTTCGCTCCTAGAAGGCGTAGCTTGCAGTGAGCCAGAGTCGATCTGTGACCAGACTGCCATCACCATCAAATCCTGTCGTTGCATTTTTAATTGGGCTACTTAATGTGCGATGCGACCAAATAGCTTTTAAGGTTGTTTTATTTAGACCGGTATAGACTGCATACACACCTGCACCCATAAGTTTGAAACTATTTAAAGCTGCGACTGATCCGACTTGGCCAGTTGCATTGTTTGGATTGACCATCACAGAACCCCAGTCATAAAACGGAGCGACCATTAAATCAGGTCTCACTTTTGTTCTGGCTTCTAAGCTAATGAGTTGTCCACTCGCACCGCCACCCTCAGCTGAAGGGTATGCACGCACACCACTTGCTCCACCTAAAAAGAATTTTTCAGATGAATCAAGATTGTCATTAGAAATTTGTAGAGATGCCGAGGCAAATAAAGACACTCGTGGTGTGATGGTTTGTTCACGCGCTAAGGCAGCACGTAATTTTGTATAGCTACGCGGCAAGGTATTGTCTTCACCAGAATCAATACCGCCTAAATTTATCTTGCCGTAAGAAAGCGTGACTGAACCTGTGTTCATGCCACCGCCATAATAAGAATCAAGTTGATAACCTGATGCACCCACAGACAATACTTGAACGCGATAGTCACTCGTCTGCGCACCTGCAGCTGTGTTGTGCATATCTTTTTGATCTACGTTAGCTAACAAAGACAGATAACGTGATCGTGAACGAATTAATGGATAACTTGCTTCCAGTCCAACGGTAGTTGATTGACCTTGGATAGCAAGTGCAGTCAGCTCAGGACTTATCACTTCAAAATGGAGTAATGAAGAATTCACACCCATTCGCAGCCCCGATCCTCCTACTGGCTGGGTATAAGAGAGACGCACATAGTCACTACCCTGTGTATGAAACACATTGGCCATCACCATGTCTCCTTTTTTCAAGGGACTAAATAAATACCCATTGATGGCGATGCGCTCGGCACCCGTAGCACGGGAGCCAGTATTATCAACTGTGACATCCCCTGAATAAAGAGGACCATCTTTAATTACTAAGCGAAAGTCTGTTTGTGATTGTTTCTCACCCTGTTGTAATCCACCTTCAACTAACGCACCCGGGATTTCATTGACCATTAAGAGTGCAGCATCAATCTCAGCAGCATTCAAATACAAACCTGATTGCTGTTTTTTATTCACGAACTGTTCAACTAAACTTTTAGGAATTCTTTTTGCATCACCTTCAAGTATCAATTTTCCAAATACCGCTTCTACGATTTGGATTTTGATGATGCCATCATTGATTTCTTGCTTAGGTAAATACACCTGCGCTACCCAGCCTGCATCGCTATACGCTTTTGAGACAGTCGCAACTGCCTCTTGTAACTGATTAAAATCTAATTTTTTTCCACGATACGCTTTTACTAAGTCCTGCAGCTTTACTGATGAGAGCAGCGTATTGCCTACAAATTCAAACTGCTTGACTTCAACCGATAAACCTTTTTTAGCCTTCATAGGCTCAGGAGGTATATCGCTACTTAAATTAGGCGCTGTGGGTACGCGTTGCGGCACGCGATCACGTTCGATTTGCTGTAAAACAGAACCTGCATCGGGACGCGTTTGCGCATGAACTAATGGATTTAGCGCTAAGCTTGTCAATAAGATGCTGTGCGCAATAACGCTAGGTGCTTTATTTTTTTGGAATTTACATACCGAGACTATTTTTTTATTATTAATTACTGAATACATAAAGCCTCTTTTAAGTTAGTTTAAAAAGATGACTTTTAATGTATATCGATATTAATTTTCGATAGATGGCATTTTTCTAGTCAACTTTTCATAACTTAAAGTTTACATTTCCTCTTTGTAATAAATAGTAATAACCATAGTTACTTTCGGGTTAAATTTTTGCTTTTTATTATTTTTTCACTATTTTTCATCATTATTTTGATTATCTTATTTTTAACATTACCGTTTTGTAATGTGAGGCTGATTTGTGCATTAAAGTAGATGGCATAACCCCATTCATCAATTCACT
>CANGLD010000167.1 GCA_947454475.1 Oxalobacteraceae bacterium | reverse complement strand
ATGCTATTGCGTGATGCATCCTTAGGTCCACGTGTTGTACCAATTTTGGTGGATGAAGCACGTACTTTTGGTATGGAAGGTTTATTCCGTCAGATTGGTATCTTTAGTCAGCAAGGTCAGTTGTATGAACCTGTCGATAAAGATCAAGTTAGTTACTACCGTGAAGATAAAGCAGGTCAGATTCTGCAAGAAGGCATTAATGAAGCTGGTGCGATGAGTTCATGGATAGCAGCTGCAACATCCTACTCGACGAATAACCGCGTCATGATTCCTTTCTATACGTTTTATTCTATGTTTGGTTTACAGCGTATCGGTGATTTAGCATGGGCTGCTGGAGACATGCGTGCACGTGGTTTCTTATTAGGTGGAACAGCAGGCCGCACAACACTGAATGGTGAAGGCTTGCAGCATGAAGATGGACATAGTCATGTACTGGCATCCACGATTCCGAATTGCATGCCATATGACCCTACCTTTGCGCATGAAGTTGCAGTGATTATGCATGACGGTTTAAAACGCATGGTCGAGCAACAAGAAGATGTGTTCTATTACATCACCTTGATGAATGAAAATTACAGTCATCCTGGATTACAAGCCGGACAAGAAGCAGGCATTCTTAAAGGTATGTATCGCTTGAAGATTAGCGGTAAAACAGCATCGAATCGTGTGCAGCTCATGGGATCGGGTACGATTTTGCGTGAAGTCATCGCCGCTGCAGAATTACTAGAACAAGAATGGGATATCGCTGCAGACATTTGGTCAGCACCTTCCTTCACCTTATTAGCGCGTGATGGTCAAGATGCAGAACGTTGGAACATGCTTAATCCAACTAAGACACAACGTCTTGCCTATGTCACACAACAGTTAACCGATAGTGCAGGTCCTATCATTGCTGCTACCGACTACATGCGAACTTATGCAGAACAAATTCGTGCTTTCATGCCTGCTGGTCGGTCTTATAAAGTATTAGGTACAGATGGATTTGGTCGTTCTGATACACGCGCAAAATTACGTGAGTTTTTTGAAGTGAATCGTTATTTTGTTGTGATTGCTGCACTGAAGTCATTGGTTGATGCGGGAAGTCTGGATAAAGCTATCGTAGCCAAGGCAATACAAAAATATGGCATACAAGCAGATAAGCCGAATCCAGTCACACTATAAAACTTAAATAAAATTTACCCACTTTCTTGTTCCAGTCATGGAAAAAGAACGGAGCATGTTATGAGCCTGATAGAAATTAAAGTACCCGATATTGGTGACTTCAAGGAAGTGGAAGTTATCGAAATACTGGTCAAAGTTGGCGATACCGTCAAAGCAGAACAATCATTGATTACGGTTGAATCTGATAAAGCGAGTATGGAGATACCTAGTAGTCATGCTGGAGTCATTAAAGAGCTGAAAATTAAACTAGGCGACAAAGTTGCTGAAGGTTCTTTAGTGCTGATGTTAGAAGCGAGTGCGAGCACACCAGCGAGTACAACAGCGCCTGCAGCAGCGCCCGCTGCTGCATCAGCTCCGGCTCCTGCTGCATCAGCTCCGGCTCCTGCTGCTGTAGTAGCGGCGGTAGCAGAAGTAAAAGCTGCACCAGTATCAGCGCCAGCATCAACAGCAGCGGCGAATATGTCAGCAGCTGCACCAGTTCAGCATGGAAAATCACACGCTTCACCTTCTATTAGAAAATTTGCACGTGAACTCGGAGTCGATCTCTCGCAAGTGCAGGGTAGTGGTCCTAAAGGACGAGTGTTAATAGAAGATGTACAAGGCTTTGTAAAAGGTGTGATGCGTGGTGGTACGTCAGCGTCACCTATAGCGAATGGTGCAGGTGGTTTAGGTCTGTCATTATTGCCATGGCCTTCACTCGATTTTTCTAAGTTTGGGTCTACAGAGTTACTGCCTCTTTCACGTATCAAAAAAATCAGTGGCCCGAACTTACATCGCAACTGGGTGATGATTCCTCACGTGACGCAATTTGAAGAAGCAGATGTCACTGATTTGGAAGAATTCCGTAAACAGAGTAATGATGCTCTAGCGAAGTCTGGCGTAAAGCTCACCATGCTGGCATTTGTGATTAAAGCGAGTGTCGCTGCGTTGAAAAAATTCCCAGCATTTAATGCATCACTGGATGCAGCAGGTGAAAACCTCATACTGAAACACTACTATCACATCGGTTTTGCAGCAGACACACCCAATGGATTAGTTGTACCTGTAATTAAAAATGCAGATCAAAAAGGCATTGCTGAGATTGCGAAAGAAATGGCTGAGCTTTCAGCCCAAGCACGTGAAGGCAAACTCAAACCAGCGGATATGCAAGGCGCAAGCTTTACGATTTCTTCATTGGGTGGCATAGGTGGTACGGCCTTCACACCAATTATTAATGCACCTGAAGTGGCGATATTGGGACTGTCTAAGTCATCGATTAAACCGCTATGGGATGGTAAACAATTTGTGCCTAAGCTCATGATGCCTCTCTCATTGTCTTATGACCATCGCGTGATTGATGGAGCAATGGGGGCACGCTTTGCTGTGTATTTAGCTGAAGTGTTAGCTGATATGCGCCGTACGCTTTTATAGGCCTGTTATGACAACCTGCGTTGTTGTAAGAAAAAATAATGAGATAGCTATAGCTGCAGATAGCTTAGTGACCTTTGGCGACACGCGTTTATCGCATGCTTATGAATCGAATGAGAAAATTTTTCAGATAGGGGATTCTTATATCGCCTTAGCAGGTACCACAGCGCATTTCCCTGTGATGAAAAAGCTACTTACCGAAATGGACAAAGACTGTAAGTTGCATACACGAGAAGACGTGTTTGAAACCTTTACACGTGCGCATCAAATCCTAAAAGAAAAATTTTTTCTTAATACCAAAGAAGAGGAAGACGATCCTTATGAATCGTCACAGATCACAACACTCATAGCGAATGCATCAGGAATTTTTGGTGTGTATTCCTATCGTGAGGTGTTCGCTTTCGAAAGATTTTGGGCAATAGGTAGTGGTAAAACATTTGCATTAGGTGCGATGTATGCCGCTTATGATCATCTGAGTTCGGCGCGTGCTATCGCTGAATTAGGTGTGAATGCAGGAGCAGAGTTTGATAAAAGTTCATCCTTGCCCTGCAAAATTTTCAGTTTGCCTGCGCAATAAAAAAATGAAATAAGCTACATAGCATTAGCTAACAAAACTTAATAAGATCAACGAAGTAAGATCATCGGAGTAAGCATCATGAGTCTAGTCGAAATCAAGGTTCCCGATATTGGTGATTTCAAAGAAGTTGAAGTCATAGAGCTACTCGTCAAAGTGGGTGATACGGTCAAGGTTGATCAATCTTTGATTACTGTGGAATCAGATAAAGCCAGCATGGAAATTCCCTGCAATATGGCTGGCGTCGTGAAAGAATTAAAAGTCAAACTTGGTGACAAAGTCGCTGAAGGTTCGGTTGTACTCACATTAGAAGCGCAGGCAATTGCAGGCAGTGCAGCACCACAAGCCACTGCAGCAGCAACCACGACAACAGCGCAAGCATCAACACAGCCAACACCGCAAGCGGCAACACAAACCGCACCACAAACTGCACCAGCTCCACAGGCTTCATTGTTTGAAGGACAGGCAGACATAGAATGCGACACGCTGGTGTTAGGTGCGGGGCCTGGTGGTTATACCGCTGCATTTCGTGCTGCGGATCTCGGACAAAAAGTGGTGTTGGTAGAGCGCTATCCGACTTTAGGTGGTGTCTGTTTGAATGTAGGTTGTATTCCCTCTAAAGCGCTATTACATGCTGCTAAGGTCATTACTGAAGCGGAAGAAATGTCGCACTTTGGTGTGAAGATGGGTAAGCCTGAAATCGCTTTAGATGATTTACGTAGTTGGAAAGACAGTGTGATTAAAAAACTCACTGGTGGATTATCTGGTTTAGCTAAAGCACGTAAAGTGCAAGTAGTGCAAGGTAAAGCAGCATTTTCTTCTTCACACTCACTCACCGTAGCAACTGCTGAAGGCAATAAGGTAGTGAAGTTTAACCATGCCATCATTGCAGCAGGTTCATCTGTCGTAAAAATTCCAGGCTTTCCTTATGATGATCCACGTTTAATTGATTCCACAGGTGCGTTGGAATTACGTCAAATACCGAAACGCCTATTAGTTATTGGTGGCGGCATCATCGGTCTTGAAATGGCTTGTGTTTATGATGCTTTAGGAAGCAAGGTCACTGTGGTTGAATTTGCCGATGGCCTCATACCTGCCGCGGATAGAGATATTGTTAAGCCCTTACAAAAACGTATAGAAAAACGCTACGAAGCGATTTATCTCAAAACCAAAGTCACAAAACTCGAAGCACGAGCAAATGGTTTGCTTGCGAGTTTTGAAGGTGATGCAGCACCAGCTGAACCGCAGTTATATGACATGGTCTTAATGGCAGTTGGTCGTCGTCCAAATGGACGTGAAATCGATGCCGATAAAGCAGGTGTGAT
>CANGLD010000166.1 GCA_947454475.1 Oxalobacteraceae bacterium | reverse complement strand
GCCATGATGGCTAAGGCAGCATCACTGGCAATGCGGTAATAAATTTGTTTGCCTTCACGACGCGTCTCCACCAATGACTCATCTCTTAATACAGCGAGTTGTTGTGAAAGAGTGGGTTGTTGAATGTCGAGTAGCTCTTCTAATTCGCCCACACGTTTTTCTCCCTCGGAGAGCTGACACAGTAAAAGTAATCGGTCTGGGTTGGAGAGCACACGCATCAGCCCACAGGCTGCATCTGCTGAAGCGCGTAGTGCATGAAGATCAAATTCCTGATGGGGAGATGTGACGATGGCAGTGGTCATAAATGCTTAAAAACGTTAATCAATGTCACATTCTACTTCCAGACAAACTATAAATCAATAAACTATTCAAAATCTAACTATTAGGGATTGTTGCAGGATTATTAAGAAAAAAAAGACCTAAAGAAGGGCATTCCAAGAAAAATAATTTCCTAAATGCACATATGCAGTGCGGGAATTAAAGGGCGTGTTAAAAATTAGCGCAAGACACCATTATGTACAAATGGTCTATTGTTTTTAAGCAATAATTCATTAGACAAACTAGTCTAAGCTTGGTAAAAAGAGTGCTTCACAGAAATGTGAAGCTGTAGTTATGAGTTTAAAAAAGCTAAAGCATTTTTAGCGAAGCTGTTCCTAGTAAATCCCTCATCTCCGGAGAAATAGATGCGTTTATTACCAGCCCTACTCGTTGCCATCTTGGCAGCAGGTTTCAGCCAGATTGCATCGGCTGACACCACAGAAGTAAAGACTCAAACGATTGTTGAAGTAAAAAAGAAAGGTGAACATTGCGAACAGGATCCAAACTGTTTCAATCGTTATCACCCAGCGATTAAGCCTGTAGCTCGTGCAAAACCAGGCGATTTGATCATGGTGCATACACGTGATGCATTAGACTCAAATCTGAATCTCAATTCACAACCTAAAGACGTTACCGCGATCGACTTGAATTTGATCCACCCAATGACGGGTCCGATCTATATTGAAGGTGCAAAACGTGGCGACGTATTAGCAATTAAACTGATCGACATCAACCCAGATCAATACGGTTACACAACCGAGATTCCTGGCTTTGGTTTCTTGCCTGATTTGTTTCCTAAGCCTTTCGTAGCTAACTGGAAGCTGAATCGTCGCGAAGCAGTTTCTGAGCAAATCCCAGGTGTGCGTATTCCAATGAACGGTTTCATGGGTTCAGTTGGTGTTTTGCCAGGCGAGCCAGAAATCGAAAAATGGTTAGCACGTGAAAGCCAATTGGCTAAAGCAGGCGGTGTTGCATTGCCACCAGAGCCAACCGGCGCACGTCCAGCTGACATCTGCGGTAAGAACGGCACTTTCAAAGACAAATGCTTACGTACCATTCCACCACGTGAAAACGGCGGTAACATGGATGTTAAGCAAATGGTTGAAGGTACAACCTTGCTGTTGCCATGTTTCGTAGATGGTTGCGGCTTCTTCATCGGTGACGTGCACTATGCACAAGGTGATGGTGAAGTTGCTGGTACTGCAATCGAAATGGGTGCAATCGTTACTGTAGAAACTTCCATCCGTAAGGGTATGGCGTCTATAGTAAAACAACCTATGTTCGAAGGTGGTTCACAGATCAAGAAACTGGAACCAGATAGCTTCCACGCTGTCGTTGGTTATCCTTTCAAAAATGCAGGCGAGATCCCACCACAATGGGCTTACCTCGAAAGCGAAAAACTCAAGCCTTTGACCAACCTGTCCAACGATGTCACACTGGCAGCACGTAACTCGCTGATTCAGATGCTTGACTGGCTCCAGGCCACCAAGGGTCTGACTAAAGAGCAAGCATATGTTGTTACCAGCGTCGCTTGCGATCTGCGTATCAGCAATGTAGTTGACGTGCCAAACTATGCTGTTACTACGATCTGCCCAATGGAAATCTTTGGCAAGAAATAAGTAGTTTGTTATTGATGAAGAGCGAGGATTTTCCTCGCTCTTTTTTTCGGAAGAATTATGAAACGACGTTCCTTGCTCTTAGCAGCACTCCTGCCTTTCTTGCCTTTCTCAGCATTAGCTCACACGCCTTATCGTCAATGGGATATTTTTCGTAAGCGTTATCTGCAAATTCTGACTTCACATGCAGATTACGATGGCGATAAAGTCGGTGATGAATGGGTTGCCGTTATTTTAGAAAAATCTCCTTTAAGTCGCGCTATGGTCAGTCGTGCACATGATATGCCGCGCATAGCTAGCCTCATAAAGACGAATCAAAGTAAATTTGCTGTGCTGTCCTATTTGCATGCCAGACTGATGTTTACTGGCGCTGCACCGTTTGAAGAATTTTCGCCTATGCCCTTGGAAGTCTTGGTCGACAATGGTAAATATTTATTAGTCTGCCGATCCGACGTGCCATTGCATCACGCTTATTTTGTGACTGCAGCTCTGATGGAAGAAGCGAAGAAATTACATTTAGTCAATCCTACCCAAGCAAAATTTGGTATGCCTGTACATGTCGGTGCCAAAGCATTTTTCAGTGGTGAAAAAATAGAACCACCTGTTGCAGAATCATGAAGCACAGCTTTTCAAAAAAAATCATCCACTTGTTTTCTTGTGCAGCGCTGCTTGTTGCTAGCAGCGTGTTTGCACATGATTCCATTAATGCTGAAGGCCGTAAAAATTATTTGGCCAAGCTACAAGAATGGCATACAACACTGAGTTCTTCTGCTCCTGTACCAGTACGAGCCAAAGCGCAATATCAAATCGCTGTGATGTTGGATGAAATCAGAGATTTATTTAATCAAGATGTGATTAGTCACGGCAAGATCAAAGGCATAGAAACCAGCACTTTGCTCAGTGAGTTAGGTCGTGGCGAAGATAAGCTAGAGCTATCAACTAAAACTGGCTTATACATTGCGCATTTAAAGCCCTATCGTGAAGCGATACGCTTAGATCCTAAAGCAACTTTTGTGGATCATGCGCGTTACATGTTATTGAAGAGTCAGTTCTATGACAGCTTTAGTGATGAACCTTTAAAGCCGATTGCACAGAGCAAAGAAGAATTAGCTGAAATGATCACCATAGGTGAGGCATTATTAAAATCTAAAGATGCCTTAGTGAATATGGAAGAAGTGCGTTTCATACTAGCAGTGCATTACATTCAGGCTATGGTACAGAAATCTTTACCTAAAGAAGAAGCGCAGAAAAAAGTCAATAAGCTGCTACAAGACTTACGTAAAGACTCGCCTCAGAGTTTAAAAATTCCTACGATTGAAGCACTGCAGCAGCAATAAAAACTGGCAGTCCTATTTTTTTGATGTGCATTCATTTAGATAGTTAATCATGCAAAAATTTTTCGCTTTGCTGCTCACCTTATTGCTGGGTGCTGCTGCATCAGCGCATCAAACTGGAAATAGCTATATCAACATTCGGCAGGTAGATGATCATCTTGCGATTGATCTCGATTTTTATGTACGAGATCTAGGCAATCTATTGCAAGAAGTTGCTAAGCCTGGTGAACCTGCTCCCGCGCCACCATCACCAGACAAACTACAAGCACTACAGCCACGCATTACTGAAGTTGTGCAACGTTCATTCAAGTTCGAAATTGATGAGCAAACTGCGCCACTCACCTTTACTGGTCAATCAGTCACTGTGCACAATGATGGTTTATATGTGCGTCAGCAATATGTTGGTCCTGCTGTAGATGCAAAAGCTAAATTTGTAGTGATACGCTATGAATTTTTCACGCAGAACGACAAACTTGGACGTGCATTTTTGCGCTTGGTATTAAACGGTGATGAAATTTCATCCGTCTTTGATCAGCCGAATGCCATACAACGTTTTGCACTTGGTGAAACCAAACGTTCTGCGACGATATTCTTATTCGCAAAAGAGGGCGCAAAGCATATTTGGGAAGGCATAGATCATTTACTGTTCTTGCTCACTTTGCTCTTGCCAGGTTTAATGTTGTGGAAACATGAAGCGGCCGCGCCTACACCAGACAATCCTAAACCCATGCGCGGCACTAAAGAAGCAGAGATCTTTGCTTTAAAAGTGATTACTGCATTTACGGTTGCGCATTCAATCACATTAGGTTTGGCGACATTTGGTTTAGTAAGCCTACCCGAAAAATTAGTTGAAAGCCTGATTGCTTTTTCCATCATGGCTTCAGCAGCAATTAATTTACAAAAAAAATATCGTATCAATCATTGGCAGTTAGCTTTTGTATTTGGATTAATACACGGCATGGGATTTGCGAATGGACTTAAAGAACTAGGCTTATCGTCTTCTTATTTTCTTGAAACGCTACTCGCCTTTAATGGCGGGGTAGAGCTAGGTCAACTTTCTATCGTCTTGCTCGTCTCGGTACCTTTGTTATTATTTGTTCGCACTGAAACAGCTAAACATCGTGTCATGTCATGGGGATCTATGGTGGTGTTGGCGATATCGACTGTATGGTTAGTGCAGCGATTGATGGCGTAAGTAG
>CANGLD010000165.1 GCA_947454475.1 Oxalobacteraceae bacterium | reverse complement strand
TCGTATCGGGATCTGGCAGCGTTAACACCGATCCGGCTTTCATACGATTGATATTGCCACCATCGAGTGCGTTGGGATTTAATCTTTGCAATGCAATCAACACTTGCTCTAGCTTGGTATCTGCTGGCTTTAATTGCGAGGCAATACCACGCATGGTTTCGCCCTTACTCACAGTGTGAGTTGCTGCAACTTCAGCAGTAGGCGCAGCTTGCGTAGGCGTAGTGCTGGCAGATGAACTAGTTACTGTATTGGCAGGTACAACGGCGGCTTCTAGATCGGGGACAATTGCAGTTTGTGGCTCTGTCGTTGCTACTTGCTGATCAACTGCAGGTGGATCCAGTAACAAAGCATATTGACGTATGGTGCGATTACCATCTGTATCGATTTCAAACAGAATAGTGATGAAGGGATCATTCACTACTTCTTCAGAACTCAATCGCACAACATAACGCTCAGCTTTTTTCTCTATATTAAAACGCAGTGAGCGCAAGAGTGAGTTGTAATCCAATCCCGCTTCTTTATAAGCTTCAGCAGGAGCCAAGCGTAATGAGAAGGTATCTGCATCATTTTTTGATAAAGCGACGATGTCTATCTCTGCACTTAGTCTTTGGCCTATAGCAGACTGCACGCTGATTTCACCCAGCGCAGCCGCCAGCATTACCGAGGGCTGCAGCAGCAACGCACTCAGTAAAACAGCACCCAACAAAGTTTTTATATAAGAAAACATAGATCGCATCAGAAATAGTTACTACTTTATGAACATCTCAACTTGGAGAGTTCAATCACCACTATTGCTTTACTAGGGGAAGATTGCTGAACTTATAAGACCTTAACACCGGCCTGTTCGCCTTGCAACCTAAGCTAGAACGAGGCTCAGACTAGCCCCTACTCTCACTCCACCACCCCTAGTCCTTCGTTGCACATCCACCACGAAGCAGCTTGATATCACCGTAGTACTTAGTCTTCCAACAAAATTCGTAACATGCGACGCAATGGCTCAGCAGCACCCCACAATAATTGGTCACCCACTGTGAAAGCAGAAATATATTCACCACCCATTTGCATCTTACGTACACGGCCAACTGGTATGGACAAACTGCCAGTGGTCGCTGCGGGCGTCAAATGCTGCATTGATGCTTCACGTGTATTCGGCACAAACTTAACCCATTGATTGTTGCTAGCGATGATGTCGTTGATTTCATCTAAAGGCACATCTTTTTTGAGTTTGATGGTTAATGCTTGTGAATGACAACGCATAGCGCCTATGCGCACACACAATCCATCCACAGGAATTGCTAGCTTGGCTTGCGCACCAAACTCTTTACCACGTCCTAAAATTTTATTCGTCTCAGCGCCGCCCTTCCATTCTTCGCGCGACTGACCATTACCCAGATCTTTATCTATCCAAGGAATCAGATTGCCACCAAGTGGCACGCCAAAGTGCTGCGTTTCATCGGCTGACAGTGAATGCTGTTTAGCTAACACCTTACGATCAATTTCTAAAATAGCAGAAGCAGGATCATGTAAGAGATCACGCACTTCAGCATGTATGCTGCCAAACTGAGTCAGCAGTTCACGCATATGTTGTGCACCACCACCTGACGCAGCTTGGTAGGTCATGGACGTCATCCAGTCAACTAAATCATGGGCAAACAAACCGCCTAAGCCCATCAGCATGCAAGAGACTGTGCAATTACCACCGACATAATTTTTTACACCCGATTTCAAAGCATGCTTAATCACATCCAGATTGACAGGATCTAGCACGATGATGGCATCGTCTTTCATACGCAGACTAGAAGCTGCATCTATCCAATAGCCATTCCAGCCTGCTGCACGCAATTTTGGAAAAATATCGTTGGTGTAGTCGCCACCTTGGCAAGTCAGAATCACATCACAACGCTTTAACGCATCAATATCATGTGCATCTTTGAGTGTGGTTTCATTCTTCGCCATAGCAGGTGCTTGAGCGCCTGAATTCGACGTAGAAAAAAACACGGGCTCAATGTGAGCAAAATCATCTTCTTGCTGCATACGCTGCATCAGCACAGAACCCACCATGCCACGCCAACCAACTAAGCCTACTAATTTCATTTTTATCTCACCGTACAAAATTGGAAGCAGTCATGCCTCTGCTTGTGGATGTAAATTTTTTACTCAGGCTAATGCTTTAACTACAGCATCACCCATTTCTGCTGTGCCTACTTTGATCGTACCTGCTTCATAAATATCTGCAGTACGCAAACCTTGTGACAAGACTTTCTTGACTGCTGCTTCTATACGATCGGCTTCAGCAGGTAAGTTCAAGGAGAAACGCAGCATCATGGCAGCTGACAAAATCGTCGCCAAAGGATTCGCAATACCTTTACCTGCAATGTCAGGCGCAGAACCATGTGAAGGTTCATACAAACCTTTGTTGTTGGCATCAAGCGAAGCCGACGGCAACATTCCGATAGAGCCCGTTAACATTGCTGCTGCATCGGACAAAATATCGCCAAACATATTGCCAGTAACAATCACATCAAATTTTTTCGGTGCACGCACTAATTGCATAGCAGCGTTATCAACATACATATGATCGAGTGCTACGTCAGGATATTCTTTGTGCACATCAATCATGATGTCTTTCCAAAACTGGAAAGTCTCGAGCACATTTGCTTTATCAACGCTAGTCAATCGCTTGCCGCGTTTACGCGCAGCCTGAAACGCAACATGCGCGATACGACGTATCTCAGGTTCGGAATAACGCATGGTGTCAAAGCCTTCACGCGCTCCTTTGAAAGGACCATCAGGTGCTTCTCTTACACCGCGTGGCTGACCAAAATAAATATCGCCGTTTAATTCACGTACGATCAAAATATCTAAACCAGATACAACTTCAGGTTTCAGTGTCGATGCACCGACTAACTCAGGATATAAAATCGCAGGACGGAAATTTGCAAACAAGGTGAGATGTTTACGCAATCCCAGAATCGCTTGCTCAGGACGCAATGCACGTTCTAAGTTGTCGTACTGCCAGTCGCCAACAGCACCAAACAAAATAGCGTCCGCTTCTTTTGCTAACTTCAAAGTAGCATCAGGCAAAGGATGTCCATGCGCTGCATAACCTGCACCACCGACTGGCGCTGTTTCCATTTCAAATGGCTGACCTAAGGTGTGTAATACCTTCACAGCTTGATCTACGATTTCTGGACCTATGCCATCACCGGGCAAAATTGCGATTTTCATGTTGAATTAAAGTGAGTGTTTTAAATCGTGTTAGCCAGCCAAGGAAAGCGGGCAATATGACGTTCTTCGAAATAATGAATCGCATCGGCTTGTTGCAAAGTCAGACCTATATCATCCAGACCATTAATCATGCAATGCTTGCGAAATGCATCAATCTCAAATGAATAAATTTTGCTACCGTTTGAGGTAGCCACTGTTTGCGCTTGCAAATCAATGACTAATTTAAAGCCAGGAAAAGCTTTTACTTCATCAAACAGTTTATCGATATCGGTCTCAGACAAGACAACTGGTAATAAACCATTTTTATAGCAGTTGTTAAAAAAGATGTCTGCAAAGCTAGGAGCAATCACGGCACGAAATCCATATTGCTCCAAAGCCCAAGGAGCATGCTCACGTGATGAACCACATCCAAAATTTTTACGCGTTAATAAAATCGACGCACCTTGATAACGGGCTTGATTCAAAATGAAATCAGGATTGAGTGGACGCTTGCTATTGTCCGCACCTGGTTCGCCTTGATCGAGATAACGCCATTCATCAAACAAGTTAGGACCAAAGCCAGTGCGTTTGATCGATTTTAAAAATTGCTTAGGAATGATGGCATCGGTATCCACATTCGCGCGATCCAGTGGCGCGACCAAACCATCAAGTAGAGTAAATTTTTTCATACTAATTTTTTAGTTAAATTCTTAGATTGCACGTACATCAACAAAGTGACCCATCACACCGGCAGCAGCAGCCATGGCAGGACTCACTAAATGGGTACGACCACCTGCACCCTGACGACCTTCAAAATTACGATTCGAAGTGGAAGCACAACGCTCACCCGGTTCGAGACGATCCGCATTCATCGCTAAACACATAGAACAACCTGGTTCACGCCATTCAAAGCCTGCATCACGGAAAATTTTATCCAGACCTTCTTTTTCTGCTTGTGCTTTCACCAACCCCGAACCTGGAACTACCATCGCGAGTTTTACATTCGAAGCGCGAAATTTTCCGCGCACGACTGCGGCTGCAGCACGTAAGTCTTCAATACGAGAGTTAGTGCATGAACCTATAAATACTTTGTCGATGCGTATATCTTGTATCGGCGTATTGGGTTTTAAGCCCATGTAAATCAACGCCTTTTCCATTGCATCACGTTTCACGCTGTCTTTTTCTTTGTCGGGATCTGGTACGCGATCATCCACAGGTACAACCATTTCAGGTGATGTGCCCCACGTGACTTGCGGTTTAATTTCTGCAGCATTAATCAAAATCAC
>CANGLD010000164.1 GCA_947454475.1 Oxalobacteraceae bacterium | reverse complement strand
CAAAAGAAATAAGGGGAAACCAACATGAAAAAGATCTTAGTTTTGTTGGCGACTCTCGCTGCAGCAATCAGTTTTACACAAGCTTCAGCTGCAAATATCGAAGCAGGTAAAGCTGCAGTACAAAAATATAACTGCGCTTCATGCCATGGTGCTGATTTCAATTCACCAGTCGATCCTAGCTATCCTAAATTAGCTGGTCAGCATGCAGATTTCTTAGAGCACGCTTTGGTTGCCTATCAGCGTGGTGCAACCGGTCCGAATGGTCGTGGTAATGCGATCATGGGCGGTATGGCTAAGCCACTGACTAAAACAGAGATACGTGATATCGCTGCTTATCTGTCTAGCTTGCCAGGTAATCTCGTTACACGTAAATAAGCAGTACTTCAAAAAAAAGCCAGAACAGTTGTTCTGGCTTTTTTTTCGTCTGCAGGAAGTTGAACTTAGCGTTTACGTATGCACTCGAGATAAGTTTCGCCATCTGGAGGCAAGCCAGTGCGCTGTGCAGTCCAGAGCATTTGTCCTAAGCACTCCATGATTTCATGATGCGCATCATGTGCAGAACCACAACGTGTGGCGAGTGTTTGAAAGGCATCACGTATACCACTAGGTTGATCGATAGAGATTTGCTCCGCAATCGATAAATGCATAGACAAATGTAAAAAGGGATTCGATTTACCTTGGTCTATCGAATAGTCTGCTGTAGCAGCTTCGTTGTTATTAAAATCATCTGCATACTCAGTATGCTGCAGCATCCAGTCACGTGCAATGGCTTCTAGTGGAGTCAGCACAGCATCGACTTGAGTCTTACGCCATACCTCACAAAAAAAATGTCTTACTTCTTCTTTAGTGGGATTAAACATAACTTATATTTTTTTCTTAGTCACTGTTATACGCCATGCTCAGGATGTGGCGTCTTAGGTTTGTATTCACACAAATCGGCAATCACGCAATTCCAGCAATTAGGTTTACGCGCGATACAGGTGTAACGTCCATGTAAGATCAACCAGTGATGTGCATCCATGATGTAGGCATCAGGAATAAATTTCATTAATTTTTGTTCAACCACATCGACGTTCTTACCAGGAGCAATCCCAGTACGATTTGATACTCTAAAAATATGCGTATCAACTGCCATCGCAGGAACGCCAAACGCTGTGTTGAGAACGACATTTGCTGTTTTACGACCTACACCTGGTAGGGCTTGTAAAGCATCACGTTCGCGTGGCACACCACCTGCATGCTGTGCACATAAAATGCGACACGTTTCAATCACATTCTTTGCTTTGTTGCGATAGAGGCCTATGGTTTGTATATAAGGAATCAATCCTTCTACTTCTAATGCGGCAATCGCTTGTGGTGTAGAGGCGTCTGCAAATAATTTACGCGTTGCTTTGTTAACCGATACATCGGTAGCTTGCGCCGATAAAATCACTGCGATGAGTAACTCAAATGGCGTGGTGTATTCAAGTTCAGTAGTGGGATGCGGATTAACTTGTTTTAAGCGCGCAAAAATTTCGCTACGTTTTTCAAGATTCATGATTTGGACTCAGGCGGTTTATTTGCAGCCTGTTCTTTTTGTAAACGAGCACGTTCTATCGCTGCTTGAATAATTGCGCGCTTGCGCTCTTTTTCTGTTTTTTCTTCTACTGATAAAGCCGATTCATTATCTAGCTCTTGCAGTTTTGCTGCGGCTTTGGCAGCTAAGCGTGCATCGTTTTCTGTTTTTTCTCGTTGTAGTCTGAGAGTGCGACTGTCATGTCGTGTGCGTGCTGCATCTGCTTGTTCTTGTGACCATGCTGACCAACCCGTGTTATTTGAAGTCACTGGCAACATGGTGATGCAATCAACAGGACAGGGCGGTACACATAAATCACAACCAGTACAAAGTTCAGGAATCACAGTGTGCATTTGTTTGGCAGCACCGACGATGGCATCCACAGGACAGGCTTGTATACAAAGTGTGCAACCTATACAGGCACTTTCATCAATCACTGCAACAGGACGCGCACGTTCAATTCCATGCACGGGGTTGAGTGGAATAACAGGTTTGCCTAAGAGCGTAGCTAAACGTTTTACTCCTTCCACACCACCTGGCGGACATTGGTTATAGCTTGCACTACCTTCTGCAATTGCTTCTGCATACGGACGGCAAGCCGGATAGCCACATTTAGTGCATTGGGTTTGCGGCAGCAGATCTTCAATTTGATCTGCTAGCGATGACGCAGCTTGGATGGAGGATGATTCAGACATAGTTCAGCATTATCCGACATTTGTGCATCACACTAAATATACACAAGCAATAAAAAGGCCGCTTCAAAGGAAGCGGCCTAAATATCACTACTTGAGATAACTATGCTTAGCCGTGAGCACGGATAAATTCAGTGATTTCAGGGACGATCATTTCACGCCAACGTCTGCCTGAGAAAATGCCATAGTGCCCACATTTAGGTGCGGTGTAATGGTGTTTCATCTCTTTAGGAATATGTTTGCACAGTTCATGTGCTGCACGTGTTTGACCAGAACCGGAAATATCATCAAGTTCGCCTTCGATAGTAAATAAGGCGACGTTGGTGATGTCTTCTGGACGTACAAGTTTGCCTTCAACTTCCCATGTGCCAGTAGGTAAACGGAATTCTTGGAACACAGTTTGTATCGTCTCTAAGTAATACTCAGCAGGCATATCTAAAACCGCATTGTATTCATCATAAAACTTACGATGCTCTTCTGCAGACGCATTGTCACCACGACGTAAGTGCAGATAAAACTCCCAGTGACTTTCAGCATGACGACGAGGATTCATCGCTACAAAACCTGCATGCTGCAAAAAGCCTGGATAAACCTTACGACCAACTCCAGGATGATTCGAAGGCACGCTATAAATCACGGTGTTTTCAAACCAAGAGAAAGGTTTATCGGTTGCTAAATCATTGACTTGCGTAGGTGATTTACGTGGATCGATAGGACCACCCATCATCACCATCGTCTTAGGCATATTTGCTTCACCAGCGCTGGCCATGAGCGAAATCGCTGCAAGCACAGGAACGGTAGGCTGACAAACAGAAATCACATGTAGGTCTGGACTTAAGTGACGTATGAATTCCTGCACATAATAAATATAGTCATGCAGATGGAAAGCGCCTTTATTCAAAGGCACCATACGTGCATCAGTCCAATCAGTGATGTAGACATCGTGATTGGGTAACAAGCCACGTACGGTATCGCGCAACAAAGTCGCATGATGTCCAGATAGCGGTGCTACTAAGAGCACCTTAGGATGCTTTACTTTAGAGAGCGTGGTTCCAGACAAATCCTTGCGGAAGTGACGCAAGCTACAAAATGGTTTATTGATGACGATATCTTCAATGATGTCGACGGTAATACCATTTACCTCAGTGGTCGTGATACCAAACTCAGGCTTTTCATATTGTTTACCGAGTCGGAACATTAACTCGTAGCCGGCTGCGATACGCTGGGAAAAAGGAGAATGAGCGAGTAGAGAAACAGGGCTGGTAAACAGCTTAGAAGACGCTTCAGCCCACTGAATTAGGGGACTTAGCAGCGTACGATTCATTTCGTGCAACTGATAGAGCATTGTGACCTCTCATTCAAGACAACAGAATTGTGCCGGACATTTGATTATTCCGCAATGCAGCAAATACAAGTTTGAAATTTTCTCTAGCTAAGTAGCCAAATCTAAGAAAAATACTTCAATAAATTAATCTTTCGATAATTTTATTTTGCTAAATTAACCCAGTTTTTTCAAAATTTCCGAAATTTAACATAAGGCTAAGCCTAACAATTTGTTAAATAGTAACGGAGGATTAAGGGAGATTTAATCCGAAAATTACTATATTAATAACTACATGTTGTTCATCGCGTTACGCTCTAGTTGATAGTGAATGTATTGACGATTTTTCCACATAAAACCTGACAATCTCAGCATTCCAAACTAAGTTTTGCGCAGTTTATTTAGCAAAGAAAAATTCTTAATCTGTAAACCAAACATCGACAGATAGTTTGAAAACTTTTGCTGACATATAATGACGTCCGTGAAAACACACTTCCCATTTTTTCGGCGTATTACCAAATTTCTGCTTGTAGCCATCATGCTGCAGGCAGTGTTGCCTGCTTTTGCAACGCAACAAAATTCGAAAAATGGATTAAGTGCAGCAGGTTGGGTAGAGGTTTGTAGTGCCCAAGGCAGTAAATGGGCAGTGCAAGAACATCACTCTAGTCCTGCGCAACATGCATCAGCGCATGCTGATCATTGCGTTTTTTGTAGTGCAACGGGAGCGAGTGCTGAATTTGATGCCACCCGCTATATCCCACCTAGTGATCTCACTTCTTCAGTTGTAAACATCACCACCCATGATGCGGCGTCTGTGTATGCCGGTCATGTCATTCTTTCTCGCGCCCCACCTACTCACTCTTGATTTAAAAAAGTCGCATTAACTAGTCAAAAGGCTAGTTGATTCTATTGTTTTATCTGGAGTGGTCTATGTTGACTATTGAACGCATGATGCGCTTGT
>CANGLD010000163.1 GCA_947454475.1 Oxalobacteraceae bacterium | reverse complement strand
GCCTGTATCGCCAGGAAAAAGAAAACGCCATGCATCGTTTGCTCCAGGATTATGTTCCACCATATAGCCACCCCAAAGTGATAAGTTGGTATCAAAGGGTGTGCGGCGACTCCAATGTTGAGCAGGTGTGAAATGGATGCGAATGGTATGCGCTAATGCTTGATCTTCTTTATCCGAAGTTACATCTGCAAAATCCCACCAGTCCAATTCGGTAACATTGGGAATGTTACGTGCATCAAACCAAGTCTTGAGACCCAGAGGTACGAAAATTTTTGGTCGTTGTCCGGAAGCGACCATGGCTGCTATGGTTGCATCACACAGATGGTCGTAATGATTATGTGAAATTAATAGCACATCGATAGGCGGTAGTTTGTCACCCCTCAGTGGGGCAGGCACCATGCGGGGAGCGCCGAAACGTCCGTAGGGCCCAGCAAAATCAGCTAGGGTAGGGTCAATAAGTATATTCAACCCACCGACCTGCAATAGAATCGAAACATGTCCCAGCCAAGTAACTACCGGTAATTGCTGGCGCTGGGCAATGCGAGAATGATCCACAGGCACGCTCCATTCTTTTGCGAATGTATCGTAGCCTTGTTGCGGTGCTGAGCGAGGTTTGAAGTCACCACGCAGACTGCGCCATACCATTTCATACCAAGGAAATTTTCCAATAACAACCTTAGGGTCGCTATTAGCGAAGCCGTTTTTGAGGTGGTGCAGTGGTGTGGAGTTTAGAGAGTCACTACGCATGTTCAGTGTTGTTGATCCATTCAATCTTCTGTGGTCATAAACTGACAGCGGATTAACTGGGAATTAATTCTCATATAGCTGATTAATTTTTTCCTTATCTACTTCCGTAACAGGAAGATCGAAAGCGATTCTTCCTGATTTAAATCCCAAAACGCGATCAGCTAAATTAGGTAACAAAGCAGTATTGTGCACTATGGTAATTAGCGTTGCATTCTTAGCAGATTTTACTAGTAAGTCGCACATATCTACTGCTGCTCCAGGATCAAGTGCTGCAGTGGGTTCGTCAGCAAGGATTAACTTTGGTTGTTGCATTAACATACGTGCTATAGCTATACGTTGTCTTTCTCCTCCTGATAATTTATCAACACGCTTATAGGCATGGTCTTGTACGCCCACTGCATCTATCGCTTGATGGGCTAATTCAATATCAGAATCAGAGTAGTAGCCTAATATCGATTGCCATCCAGATATTCGTCCTAAACATCCAATTAAAACATTATCTAAAGTAGATAGTCGGCTGACTAATTGTAGACCTTGTAAAATTTGACCAATTTCTTTTCTTAATAAACGCAAATGTACCGTTGATAAACTATTCTCTAGGTGATGATCAAGTACATTTAATTTTCCCGATGAAATTTGCATGAAGCCTGATAAAAGTTTAAAGAATGTAGATTTGCCAGCGCCATTATGTCCCAGGATTGCAATTCGTTCGCCTTGTTTTATATGTAGATCGTCAATAGCTAAGATAGTGCGACCTGATACATTACAGGTCAACTCTTGAGCGTGAATGTAGGTCGAGTTCATAATATCGAGTTCATAGCAACGCAGTTCTAATTTTTTGACTAAGATTATTAAAACTATAAACTAACAAGAATACGACTATTAATACAGTTGATAAACGCCCCCATTGGAATAAGGATGTGGCCTCAGTAATAAGTTGTCCTAAGCCGCCTGCGCCAATGATGCCAAGTATGGTGGAATCACGAATATTAAATTCCCATATGTAGAGATGACTCGAGACAAACTGCGGTAATACTGCAGGTAACACTGCGTGTCTAAAAACCTGTATTCTATTTGCGCCTACGCTGCGAACCGCATCAATGGCCCCCATATCTAGCGATTCAATAGCTTCAGCAAATAGTTTGCCGTAAGTTCCAGTAGAGTGAAATGCAATTGCTAAGATGCCTGCTGTAGGTCCTAGTCCTATAATGCCAACAATGACTAATCCAAATACCAAAGTGTGTATAGATCGAGAGATATCTAGCAGTCCTTGAGCTACAGCGCTGAATAAGCGTGGTGCTCCTAAATTTTTCGCTGCGATAATCGCAATGGGTAAAGCAAAGAGTGCTGCTAACAGTGAGCCTAGCGTAGCAATACGTAGCGTAGTCCATGTCGCTCTTGCCAAACCAGCTAAATAGTTTTTTTCTACTTGCTGACGATTTTCAACTCGTAACACTTTACCGTCATCACTTTTATACTCAAGATGTGTATCGCCCAACCATGTATCTATAAAACTAGGGCGTATAAAATCTTGTGTAGTTTTAATTAGGTTGGCTATGGGATTTCTTCCCAAAGTAAGCTCATGCTCAGAAATCAAGGAACTTAAACAAATAAAAATCAATAAAACATAAGCTAAACCTAACGCAATAAAGCTAAATTTATGACGTGGCGTAGGGTTAATTTTTATTGTATTAACTCTTTGTATGCTCATCTTGCTTGTAATTTTCCAGTTGCAAGTGCGGCATCGCGGATAGGTTTGTAAAAGTTATTTTCTTTGATTACAAATCCAGTGTAATGAGGTGGTAGTAACTCTGGTTTGCTTTTTAATGCTTCGCCGATATTTTCAAGAGCAGACTGTAATTTACTAATTAAGGCCTTATCGTTTTGTAGATTTTTACTAACGGCAAACGCGTCATTTGGTAAAGGGGGAGACTGCCAAATAATCAATGATTGTGAAGCCTTAATAAGGCCTTGTTCAATCATCGAATTTCTATTTCTATTGTAGTCTGCACCTGCATCAAGATTTCCTTGAGTGACTTGTGTCTCAATTGCTTGATGTGAAGTATGGATAGTTTTTGAAAAATAAGTTTCGGTATTTATTCCTTGATTCATAAAGTAGTGAAAAGGGATTAGATAACCTGATGTTGAACCCTTATCTCCAAAAGCGAAAGTTTTACCTTTTAAATCTGCAACAGATTTTATGCCAGATTGGGGGTGGGTAATAATTATGGAGTAATACTCAGGTTTTCCGTCATAAAGTATAGATGCAATTACTTGTGCGCCTGACTGATGATTTGCAAGCACATAGCCCCAAGGGCCTAATAGAGCGATATCTGTCTCGCCGTTAGCTAAAGATTTTGCTAACCCCTCCCAGCTATCTACAGTTCGTAATTCAATTTTGCGGTTTAATTTTGCTGATAAATAATTTGCAAGAGGACGATAAGTAGCATCGTTTTTATCTTTATCAGGCTGGAACATTCCTATTCCAAATTTAAGTACATCCTCTTCCGCATATGTTAGATGTGTATACAGTAGGTAAAAAAGAAATAATAAAAACTTCGATAGTGTTTTCATACTACTCCTCTTTAAATTTTCTAATTTAATTAATTAACTTTAATGTAAACATATGAGATCGAAAATTATTTAATATGAAAATCTGACTCTATATAAACTGTTGAAGAAGTTTATTAGTCGAGCAAGATACTGGCAGTCTTATGCATTTAATAGTTAATTCTTAAATCGTAACCATGGTGTTACTTAGTACTGTTTTTGAGTTTATCTGCTTATTGAGATTTTGGCTTTAGATTTTCTATGCCAAATAGAAATTAGACTTCCTCGATATTATTTAGGAATAAATTCTCAAACAAATTCAAAAATAATTTTCTTATTAATATAAGATTAATTAGTGAAACTAAACGATTCGCTTTAATATTTCTAAAATGACAGCATAAGCACTGACTAGTATGAGTAATTATTGAATTTTTTCAAAAAAATAACTAAAAAACTATTTTGCAGCAAACTCTTTCATTTAATTTTAATTTCATGTACAAACATAAATTGAAGAATTTTTATATAAGAAATCAATTATCAATAATGTAATTACTTCGATAATAGAGTGATGACTCGTAAGAGGTTCCAATATGGAGACGCATTTGGACCACGATAAGAAAAAACATATAGAGACGATTATGCGTTTGGCCGAGCAATCGCGACCGAATGAGCCTGTACTCTCGCATGATGATGTCATCAGAAATTCATGGATGCGCTGTATTCATGAACATAAGCTAGATCCTACGCGATCGCAAGAAGCGATCATTCTTCCATATCATCAGTTGCGTGAACATCAAGATCAAATTGATGATTTTCTTCACATCGCTAGACATGGATTAGAGACTCTCTATCATCAAGTGACAGGTTTAGGCTATGCAGTTTTACTCACCGATGCACATGGCGTCACAGTCGATTTTATAGGTGATATTCAACTCGATAAAAGTCTAAGAAAAGCGGGTTTATATCTAGGATCAAATTGGAATGAAATGGTTGCAGGTACCTGTGGAGTGGGCACCTGCATTACCACTGGTGAAGCATTAACCGTGCATTTGAATGATCATTTTGATGCAACGCATATTCCACTGACTTGTACTGCTGCTCCAATTTTTGATCCGCTAGGTAAATTGAAAGCAGTCTTAGATATTTCAGCTCTCACATCACCGCATCATAAAGAGAGTCAGCACCTAGCATTGCAGTTAGTCAAAATGTTTGCTCACCAAATTGAGAATGCACATTTTTTACATCGCTTTACGCAGGATTGGATATTACGTTTATCTCTTGCACCTGAATTTTTAGAAGTTGATCCTGAGTTCTTGGT
>CANGLD010000162.1 GCA_947454475.1 Oxalobacteraceae bacterium | reverse complement strand
ATGTTTATCAGCAGGTAAAAATTCTGCATGGATTTCATCAATAGCGAGTTGTTTGGCAACTGCTTGCGCTGTAGTGTGATTATCACCCGTTAGCATAATAATTTTTACACCATCTGCATGAAGTAAACGTACAGCTTCTACACTTGTTGTTTTAATGGGATCCGATACGCTGATTAAGCCGGCAAGTTTGCCATCAATAGCAACAAACATAATCGTGTGACCTTGAGCTCTGAGTGATTCAGCTTCAGCTTGTAAGCCTTCGATAGGAATACCTGCATCATTGAATAGACTAGCATTGCCTAGATAAACAGGTAGACCATCGATTTCACCTCGAACACCTTTACCAGTCACGGCAGAAAAATTCTTTACATCGAGTAAAGGTAAGCCTTGTTTTTTTAGATGAGAAATAATCGCTGCACCTAAAGGATGCTCACTCATTTTTTCTAAGGAAGCGGCAATGACTAAAACATCAGCACGTGCATAAGATGCTGTGGCAATAATTTGTTGTACTGCGGGTTTGCCTTCTGTCAGCGTGCCAGTTTTATCAACCACGAGCACGTCGACTTTTTCCATTAACTCTAAGCCTTCAGCATCTTTAATTAACACACCTTCGCGCGCGCCACGCCCTATGCCGACCATAATCGAAATAGGTGTTGCCAAACCTAGAGCACAAGGACAAGCAATAATTAAAACAGAAACTGCAGCAACCAAGCCGTTGGCCATGCCTTGTGTTGCGCCAAATACTGTCCAAGCTATGAAAGCGCATACTGCTGCAAGAATAACAGCAGGTACAAACCAGCCTGATACGCGATCAGCTAATTTTTGTATAGGTGCACGCGAACGACTAGCTTGATTCACTAGCTCTACAATTTTCGCTAACAGAGTGTCGCTGCCGATTTTTTCAGCGCGCATGACGAACGAGCCATGTTGATTCATGGTGCCAGCTATCACCGCACTAGCAGTTTGTTTAGAAACAGAAAGTGCTTCACCAGTGATAAAAGATTCATCTACTGTTGAATTCCCTTCGGTGACGATGCCATCAACAGGAATAGTAGTGCCTGGTTTAACACGCAATAGATCACCTATCTGTACTTCTGCGAGTGTAATCTCTTGTTCCTGTCCTGCTGATGAAATACGTATTGCATTGCTTGGTGTGAGTGCAAGTAAAGAACGTATCGCGGTATTCGAGCGTGAGCGAGCACGCAATTCTAAAACTTGACCCAGTAACACCAGCGTGACAATCACCGCAGCAGCTTCGAAGTAAAAAGGCGGCATACCATGCATTTTGAACGCGTCTGGTAAAACTTCAGGTATGAGTAAACTCACTAAACTAAAACACCATGCAGCCATTACACCTATGGCTATCAAGCTAAACATGTTCAGATTAATTGTCTTAAATGACTCCGCCGCACGTTGAAGAAACGGAAAGCCAAACCACAAGACTACAGGTGTTGATAGTGCAGCCTGTATCCATCCTGCAGTTTGATGTCCTAATTCATGCACCAGATTCCAGCCCACCATGTCACTCATAGCAATGATGAGTAGAGGCAGCGATAAAATTAAACTGAACCAAAACCGACGCTGCATATCATCGAGTTCAGTCGTATCTTCTACGGCACTTGCTATCAAAGGTTCGAGAGCCATGCCACATTTTGGGCAACTACCAGGTCCAATTTGTTGGATTTCAGGATCCATAGGGCAGGTATAGACTGCTTGTAAGTCTGCTGCACTGGGTGCTTTTTTAACAGGCGCTAAATATCGGAGGGGATCCGCTTTAAATTTTGTGACACAACCCGTGCTGCAAAAATAATAAGTCTTGCCTGCATGTGTGGCTGACTTTTCTGGATTGGCTGCCGCTTTCATACCGCATACTGGATCGGTGAAAGGTTTGCTATCGATTGCTTCATGCTCATGGGAGTGAGCGATAGTCTGATGAGACGATGAAGTTGCAGTTGCTTTAGATGGTGGGCGACGTAATTCAGTAGATTTCATGATGCACTCGGGTGAAGGATATGTTGCTTAAATCGTTAAGCAAATGTGAGTAAAGTGACATGATAGCCTTAAATCTATAGGCATAAGTCACAATCAATATGTCACACCGAGTTTTACTATTCGAGTTTTACTATTGGGTTTCAGGCATAACCTAGTTAAGCCAAACTACATCATTATCTAAGGCATACAGTTGGCAATTTTTTTTACTACGTTTTTCGCAGGCAGATAAAGCACGAGCAGCAGGATCATCGCCTTCTTCAGCCCAACTCCAAGCACCGTTGAGAGAAATGGCAAATGCTCGCGGCAGACCTTTCGTTAAGAAATCTTGATAAGCAGAGCGACCGGTTTGTGACACATAGGGCACAGCTGCAATGTTTTCAATCACTGCATAATGATTTTTATTGGGATGCGTACTAGTCGCTAATGTCACAGTTTCTTTAGTAGACATCCCTATACGTTCTAAAAAAGCTGCAGTCTGTGGCCACCAAATAGGAATGCTTTGTGAGCTACTAATCATGCTATGTGCATCAGATTTAAAATCTCCAAAAGTAACCAGTTGTGCACGCCCTCCAGATGATGAGTAAGAGTGTATGAGTTCAGAAACTAAAGGCGGATCAAAATAACTGTCATTCGCTCCATAAAACCATAAGCTAGGTAAATTCGTTTTTTTGCCATAATCAGAAAATGCAGCGCGTAATTCAGCACGCCAGTTACAAGTACTATCATCAATGCGCAAGCCACCTGCAAAATTTAATAATCCTCGTACTCCTTCAATTTGACGTGTACCCAATGCGAGTGTGGCTAGTCCACCATACGATTGACCAGCAATCACCATATGTTCTGCATCGACCCAGCTTTGTTTTTTTAATACGGTTAATACCGCCTGTATGTCATCTGCTTGTGTTTGACCCGCTAATCTAAGATCACAACCAAAATTTTTATGATTACCAGAGGACTGTGAAAAACCTCGGCGCATGGGGATCACAACAGCATAACCACGTTTAACAAATTCTCGACTCAATGCCAAAAAACGATCCCGTGACTGATGATGTGGATTGCCTCTTTCTTTGCCATGATTCATGAGTAGTACAGGGAATGGTCCGTCACCTGGCGGAATGAAAAACGTCGTTTCAAGTTCAAACTGATGCTCTGCTTCACTCACTTTCAACATCATGATTTTTTCATGCAGCGTAGGATCTACATTACTGGCATGTACGTAGTTGAAGGAACAAGACGACAATATCCATTGTAGGAAGATGAAAATAGTGTGGGTAGCGGATAAGTGTTTCACGTCACATCTAGGTAAAGACGGAAACAAACATTTTAGAAGTGGCGTTTTTTTAAAGCTAGTGAACTATGGCTAATTCAAGCAAGAGAATGCGCGAATTAAGCATTTCACAAGAAATGAAAATGAACGCAGTTGTGAAAAAAATGAGGAAGAGATGACGAACTTGCAAGATCAAATTGGTTGAATTGATCTTGCAAGTTCAGTGAGTGAGATAAAAATTAACCCAATGCTTGAAGACGATTTGCCTTCATACGGGTTGCTAAGAGTTTGCCTTTGCGAGCGCGTGTACCGTTATGGAAAGAGAGCGTAGGGCCCACTAATTCCACTTCTTGTGGTTTACCAGCTCTACTACTTAATCCTGTGACTAGTACGCCAGATTTTCTATTAATAGGTTCGGCAGCAAGTAATTTTTCGTTTTTATCTAAATCCATCAAAATCACGCCACGACCACCGCTAGCTTGTGTTTTGATTTCGTCCATGCCAAATACGAGTGCACGCCCATTTTCAGACAAGCAGACTAAGGTATTCGCATTTTTCGCAATCACGCGTGGCATCAGTGGTTCATGGTCTACATCCATACTCATGAAAGATTTACCACCTTTTTGACGACTAATCATATCGCCAGCCTTAGCAGAGAAACCATATCCACCAGTGGATGACAGCATTAATTGTGTGTCAGCAGTGCCAGCAAAATAACTGACGAGTCGGGTACCTGCTTCTACTTCTACAAACGTCGTCAGTGGTACGCCATCGCCCCGTGCACCAGGCAGTTGTGCGACTGAGATCGAGTAGACACGACCGTTAGAGCCAAATGCTAATACATGATCTGTAGTGCGACATTCAAACGCACCGTATAAGCCATCGCCAGTTTTAAAGCTAAATTGTTGTGCGTCATGGCCATGACCATTACGTGAACGTACCCAGCCTTTTTGCGAAATGATGACAGTAACAGGATCGTCAATTAGTTTTTGTTCAGCGACAGCACGTTCAGCTTCTTCAATTAAGGTACGGCGTGCATCGCCATATAATTTTGCATCACCTTCAATTTCTTTGATGAGCAATTTTTTCATAGAAGAAGGATTGTCGAGCAAATCTTGCAGCGTTGCCTTCTCTTCTTTGAGTTCTTTTAATTCTTGTTTGATCTTGATCGCTTCTAGACGCGCTAACTGACGCAGACGAATTTCTAAAATATCTTCTGCTTGTCTGTCCGATAGTTTGAACGCTTTGATTAACGCTTCTTTAGGCTCATCTGATTCGCGAATGATTTTAATGACTTTATCAATATTCAAAAGAACAGTCTGACGACCTTCTAGAATATGAATACGATCATCTACCTTGCTTAAGCGATGTTGTGTGCGACGGGT
>CANGLD010000161.1 GCA_947454475.1 Oxalobacteraceae bacterium | reverse complement strand
GGTGCGCCATGTGCATCCGCAGGAGCAGCGTGTGGGTCAGCAGGAGCACCATGACCATCGCCGTGGCCTTCAGCCGCGTCGAGTTTATCTAATTGCGCGTCAATGGCAGCCTCGGCTTTGTTCTTTTTGGAAAAGAAGCCGGTTGCAAAGAGGGTACCGGCGACAGATCCGCCTATTAAAATAAGAACCACTAAGACCATTACGATGATCTTAACCAGTGGGCCCTTCTTTTTCTCTTCGCCTTCACCTTCAACGGGTGCTTCTGGAGCAGCTGCAGCAGCCATGTTATTCCCCTACTAAAAATTAACTCTCGCGTTTAATCAGACCAGAACATCTAATCCGTCTGCACCACCGGTCTTGCTGGCAGCCACAGTTGGCGTTGATGTTGTCACTGTTTTTGCAATCTCACCGCTTGCAGATCCTCGATTTCCTTGATGTTGTTGCTGTCCAGGTGTCGAATTTCCGCCGTTTTGGCGTTCTTGCTTATTGTTAACATCCATGTGAGCAATATCCATGCCTAGATTGCCCAAGGTTTGTCTTAATTTAGGCAGACCATCCACAATTAAGTCTCGGGTGACGGCATTTGAGGCTGTGAAAGAGGCTTCTAGCTCGCCTTTATTCATTTTCAGTTCAATCCCGATATTGCCTAGATTATGTGGTTTTAGTGTTAAGTCGACTTTCCAGTCGCCGCGGGCGATCTGCGCTGACAAGCGCTGACCTAAAGCTTCAGCTACGCGTTGGGTGATTTTTTCATATTGCTCTACACGTTCTTGTGCATCAGTTTGACTCACATTGTTGGATGCTGGTGCGGACAAGTCTTTATTTTCGCCACTTGTATCTTGTTTATGGCTTAAAACAGACTGTAACTCTTGTCCCGTTAACTCAGTATCGACCACTAAGGTATCGAGAACGGGATCAGGCAGGCTCACAGCACTCGTGTCCAAACTGGTTGGGGTGCTGATAATGGTTGAGGTCTTGGTATTGGCAGTTAAATTGTCTGGCGCTTTTAATAAGGCCATCTTGGTTTGTAAGCGTTTAGCAAATTGCGCAGCCTCGGGAGCAGCGAAAATCAGGCTAGCAGCCAAGCTGAGCTTTTCAGGATGCGCAATTTGTAGCTCGGTTGCAGCTGGGGTGGTGGGTTTGATGACGCCATCACGTACCCCATTCAGTCCAAACAGCACGGGCTTTAACACTTCATTACCAACCGGTGCTGGGGAATTGAGTAATGCTTTGGTCTGTTCTGGGTTTTCTACACTCCAGCTCATGCTGAAATCCGCATCGAGTTGCAGCGTATTGGGTTGCGCTGCAGGTTTTATTGCCGGAGTCACTTTAGCTAAGGACGCTGCAAGTAATGCGGCATCGTTATTCAATACTTTGCCTGTAGAGTCTGTGGGTATTGTGCTTGGCGAAGTGGTAACAGTGAGTTTTGCTGTATCTAGTGTGTTCGCCTGTGTTTCTGCATTCAGATTCAAACCATCTATCGTGGTTGAAACATCAGTTGCTAATGTTGAAACAACTGGGGTGCTCGCGACTTCACCATCGGTTAGCGGATCAGAAACAGGGGGAGTTGGTTTAGCTTGAAAAATCAGGCTAATGGCTTTTTCATCTAATCCTTGTGATTTTGCAAACGCCAACAGACTTTCATCACTCATGACAGGTTTTGTTGTCGTAATGATATTAAGCTTGGATCCCAGAGGCTGCGCTTGCAATTCGCTCGCCGCCGGTGAAGCTTCACCCTCCGTAGCGGCAAGTTTTTGCCCCTGTGCTCCTGCCATCATGCTCGCAAAGAGCAGGGCAAAATCCCCTCCAGTTTCGGGTGGTTTGTCTCCCGTCTCCGTGCTAAGCCCAGTATTGACGGGCTTTTTGGCATGTATCGGGCTTGCAGCTGGCGAGTGAATCGTTGCAGTCATGGGAATGAGTCTTCAGAGTTTGCCTTATGGATAGAGGTCTATAAGCAAAAACTGTGTCAGCCCAGTTAGTTCGCCTTGTTTTATTTTTTTGACAAGATGAAAGCTGGGCAAAATTGCCAGCATCACGCCAACTAAAGCGTGACAGCACACACAGAATATTAACTTAAAGTAATGTTTTTTTCATGCCGATTTGGCAGGAAAAAACCGCTATCGTCTGAACGCGCAGAAGATGGGGATAGGGATTTAGCTTAACAAGATGGTTAGGCTATGAAATGGCAAGAAAATAAATTGCTGATAAAGCAATTTTTTCTATGAATCTAAAGTGCAAGATTAGGGCGAACTAAGCCTGATGTTGCGAAATATTAAATAGGCGGTTTAGCTTAGGCTGGGTTTGCAAACGAAGTAGCAAAGTCCCAGCCTGAACCAAATTCACGAATTAGTTGTGATAAAAAGTACGATTACTTGGCGGTACCAAAGACGGAACGGTTTGCCAAGCTTTGCGAATTTCTTCCATCATGTCGTGGACTTCAGCCAATGCAGCTAAGTCATTGTGCGCATTGACGTGGAATAGTCGACGTGTGACGTAGCTATAAAGCTCATTCAGGTTGCGTGCAATGTCGCCACCTTTTTCGAAATCCAATGCACCTTGCAAGCCAACCACGATACGGCCAGCACGCGCAATGGCTTTAGATTTATCAATGATGGCGCCATTTTCAATATGGCCTTTTGCAGTAGAAAGACTCTCTATCAGTCCATCAAATAGCATCTGAATTAATTGAATATTGTCTGCTCCGGAAACACCAGTGGTGATTTTCACATCGCCATAACTGGCGAGGGCTCGTTGTCTCATGTTCATAGTATCGCACTCCAGGCTGATTAATTGCTTCAGACCATGTATCGGCAAGTGCGGGAAAGACTTTAGGAAGGAACTGCGGGGGAGTGGCTCGTTGATGCTGAAGTCGCTGCAATCTTCAGTGTTGACGCGAGATCACGTTTGAAAATTTTATTTCTCTGCTGAATACTGCAGAGTTTAATTTTAATAAGATCTTCAAAGCGGCAATGTTTTGCCGCTTATAAGTTCACTAAAAATGAATCGGTTTGATTTTTTACTTCTTAATCAGCTTTATTCGATCAAGCACACTATTTTTACGAAACTTTTTCTGGTGTAGCAGTTTTATTACTGTTATCCGGTGCAGTCGTTTCAGTTTGTGGCGCTGCGGGGTTTGTTGCAGCAGCAGGCATGTTCGAAGTTGCAGCAGTGTTAGGTGCTGTCGCTGTTTCAGCCGCGGCTGGTGCGGTTGCATCTGCTGAAACTGTTACAGGTTCAGGTGCTACGGCACTTTGTTCTGTTGCGCCATTTGTATTCAGAGCGCCTGTTGCGGGATCGATAGGTGTTTCAGTTGATATTGATACAGGCACGGCTTGCGCGGATGCCACCATCATCGCAGGGTTTTGTGCTGCATCCGGTGCGGGTAGGGCAGGAATTTCTGGTTGTGCTGTCTGTGGATTAGCACTTGCTTCTAATGCAGCAGCTGGATCAGGGATATGCGGCTCTATATTCGGCATTAAGAGTTTGGACAGTTGTATAGGCGGCATGCCGACTTGTTCAAACAATTCATTGCCGATGTTATCGAGAGCGGCAGCGATCATGGGGTGTTCAGTTTCAGGTTTGGTGGCACGATCATGTCCGGACAAATAAATGCCTTTTGCAAATTCATGCGGTATCCACGATATGAATTCGCCACGTAAGGTAGGCACTTTACGTTCTGGAGAAACCGGCATACTAAAACCTTCACGACCATCTAACATGCCATCTTCAAATAAAAGTTCTATATGCTTTTGCAACACCATTTCATAACGACTACGTAACTGACTAATCATCTCTTCATCTAACTCTTGCATGGCTTCACCACTCAGCACATCCCAGAGGATTCTGCCGTTCATGGTGGCCATGTTGCTGTCCGTGAAGGGACGTTTGAGTCGCGTGATCTCATTTTGATTATGCAGGGCGTTGACTCTGTCTAGCAGATAAAACACCACAAGCAGCAGGCCGACTAAGCCTGCAAAAACCAAGAGTAACAATACATTATTCATTTGGGGCTCGGACATAAGGTTGGTGATCCATATGGCATCAATGTTGTAATTGTGTGCGCAGTTTTTTTACGTTGGCAGACAAGATCTGCGACACACGCGATTCTGATACACCCAGTACTTCGCCAATTTCACGTAAGTTCAATTCTTCTACGTAGTACAGTGAAATCACTAATTTATCTCGTTCAGGTAAACCATCAATGGCTTCGGTTAGCGCATTCATCATTTGCGATTCTTCAACCAATGCATCGGGTTGACGTGATTCTTGTTCGCGAATGTTCATGACTTCTTCGGACACGACTTCCATAGAATAGGTCTCGAACTGACGTGCTGAACCTCGATCTTTTTCAAAGCTCTCTAATTCACGTCCCATAAATTCAGCAAGTTCAGCCTGCGTAGGTGCACGACCTAGTTCTGTAGCGAGTGCTTGATTGGCTGAGCTATGCGATTTATTAAATGCGACAGCAGAGCGCGGCAAAAAGGATAAGCGTCGTACTTCATCAATCATGGCGCCACGTACACGACTATGCGCATAACTTTCAAACGCAACCCCTTTAGTAGGATCAAAAGCACGTGCTGCTTCTATGAGTCCTATCATGCCGACTTGCACCAGCTCGTCGACTTCCATGAAGGGAGGTATGCGT
>CANGLD010000160.1 GCA_947454475.1 Oxalobacteraceae bacterium | reverse complement strand
GCACGAGTAAATTAATCAGTGAAGATTTACCCATACCTGATTGCCCTATCAGTATGGTGGATTGCCCAGCTAATAGTGGACGTAAAATTTCTAGCGTCGCGTCGGGATTATCCTTAGCACTCACCTCATACACTGGATAGCCTAACTGGGTATAAGTAGTTAGTCGCTTGCGTGTTGCTGCTAATGAGGCACTGATATCAATTTTATTTAAGATTAAATGTGCTTTCACACCAGCTGATTCCGCTGCGACTAAGGCACGTGAAACTAAGTCATCCGTAAAGCCGGGTTCGGTCGCTACTACAATAAACAACTGCGTGACATTGGCTGCAAGCAGCTTAGATTTATATTGATCTGAGCGATATAAAAATGTTTTGCGCGGCAAAATAGCATTAATCACTGCTTGATCAGGTGAGGTAAGACTAATGTCTACATGATCACCCACAGCCACATCACTTTTTTTTCCACGTGTCACACACTGTATCAAGCTACCATCATAGTGCGCCAGATAATGCCGACCATGCGCAGCGATGATTAAGCCGACTGCCTCAGCCATTGTTTGCACAAAATTTATCTTCAAATACGGCGTCTATTTTTGCAGCGCAAATGAAGTCATTCAGGGAGAGGCCGCCTTTTCCGCCATTCACGGAATGCGTATTAAATTTAACTATGCAGCGGTTGTAAGTCATCAAGAGTTCGGGGTGATGATCTTCATGATGAATGATAGTAGCTATGGTATTAACGAACTCTAGAGTTTGATAATAATTTTTGAAATCGAATTGACGAACAATTTTTTCCTGTTCGATTTTCCAAGGTGTGAGTACGCGAAGTGCAGCAGCAATCTCTTCGCTTGATGCAGCATTGATTTGATGCTGACAAGATTGCTGCTGTAACTCGGTATGCGTCATCATGCTATTGCGTTAGCAGACGTTGCACTCTGACGCTAGCAGGTGGATGAGAATCATAAAAAGCGGAATGCAAAGGATCTGGGGTTAATGTTGAAGCATTGTCTTCATACAGTTTAACTAAGGCAGAGATCAGATCTTGCGCATTACTATGTTGTGCAGCAAAAGCATCCGCTTCGAACTCTTGTTTGCGTGAACGTATCGATGTCAGCGGTGAGAGTAAGAAAGTAAACACAGGCAAACTCAGCATGAATAAAATTAACACCATAGCGTCATTGCTGGCATTCAGCATAGGCGACACACCTAAGCCTTGATAAAACCAGAGTTGATTTTTCAGATAACCCAATAAAGTAAGAAAACCTAGTGATAGCGTAAACACAATCACAATACGATGAATCACATGACGTAATTTGAAATGACCTAATTCATGTGCTAGTACAGCTTCGATTTCACTAGGAGCGAGTCGTGCTAGTAAGGTATCAAAAAATACGATGCGCTTGGCTGCACCAAAACCAGAAAAATACGCATTGCCATGAGCGCTACGACGCGATCCATCCATCACAAACAAACCTTTGCTAGCAAAACCCACGCGCTGCATTAATCCTTCTATGCGTGTTTGTAGTGAAGCATCTTCAAGCGGGGTAAATTTATTAAACAAAGGTGCAATCACACTTTGATAAAAACCCAGCATGAAAATTTGAAAAACGCACCAGATACCCCAAGCATAGAGCCACCAGAGATCGCCTGCTTTAGCCATCACAGTTAATATGACCCAAATTAAAGGCAGGCCTATTAAGGCACTGACTAGCGTGTTTTTAATCAGATCAGTAAAAAATAAAGTAGGTTTCATTTTATTGAAACCAAATTTTTCTTCTAAAGTGAATTGTTTATAGTAATCAAAGGGCAGATCAATCACACTCGACACCAACATCACTGCGACGATTAATCCGAGTTGATACAACATGCCATCGCCTGCGATCAAAGCGACTTGCTCGGATAGCCATTGCAGGCCACCTAGTAATGTAAAACCCACCAATACAACTGCATTCACAACCAGTAGCAGCATAGTGAACTGGGTCTTGGCGATGGTGTAATCAGCTGCCTTTTGATGTGCTGCAAGCGGGATTTTTTCTGCAAATTGTGCAGGCACGTGATCACGGTGCTGGGCCACGTGGCGCAGTTGGCGCGTACTCAGCCAAAGCTTGACGCCCAGAGTAGCAATGAGCATGGCAGCAAAAAGGAGTGAAAAGCTTGCGGTATTCATACTGTCCCTATGAGAAAATATCGTTTTATCAGCCGCATTCATGGCGGATCAACATAGAAAGCGATTATGTCACAAGCCATACAAACACATGTTCCTGCAGCAGAGGGTAGTCGCCCAAATGAGTTTAATTTGGTCTGGATTGATATGGAAATGACAGGTCTCGATCCGGATAAAGACAGAATTATCGAAGTGGCAGCAGTAGTGACGGATCCTGACCTACATATTTTGGCAGAAGGGCCGGTATTTGCGATTCATCAGAGCGATGCACTGTTGGATGGGATGGACGCTTGGAATAAAGGCACGCATGGACGTTCAGGCCTGATAGAGCGCGTTAAAGCTTCTACGGTCACTGAGGAACAAGCAAGCACTGAGCTGATCGCTTTTTTGAAAAAATATGTCCCGGCTGGTAAATCACCTATGTGTGGCAATTCTATTTGTCAGGACAGACGGTTTATGGTGCGAGGCATGCCTGAACTAGAAGCGTTTTTCCATTATCGAAATTTGGATGTGTCTACTCTTAAAGAATTATGCAAGCGCTGGAAGCCAGAATTAGCAGCAGGTTTTAAAAAACATCAAATGCACACAGCGCTAGCCGACATCATTGAATCGATAGAAGAATTACGTTATTACCGTGAACATTTCATCAAGCTTTAAGGTTGAAAGCGATTAGTGTCGAGTGGTTTTGCGACCCCAAAAACGATAAATTTGTATGATGGATGCTTCTATCTCTATAGCTAGTTTGTGGCATTTGATAGGATCATCCACCAGTTTGACTTCCTCTTCTTGAATTTCTTCAGCGCCGAGTAAGTAAATCGGTTTGAGCAAAGCTGCTTGCGGTGAATCACGTAAATGTTGCCAAGCACTAGTGCGTAAACTCACACCCTCCATAAAACCCCAAGCCCATGATTCTGCATCGAGTATGCGTTTGCCTTTCCATTCATACTCACAAAACAAAGGCTCAAAATCATTGGGTGCAATATCTAACGTCAACGTAATGTCCTCTAACATACGCTCCATGAGATTTTGTATGTGGCTTTCTTCTGCTGCAGATTGAAAAGAAGGCGTTTGGTCAGGATCGGAACCCCACACTTTCGGCAGCCATTCAGTGGTTGCTATGGATTCAGGGCCAATTGCAATCGCAGTCAGTAGACCATGTAATGAATCCATCGTCATCGCATCATCACCACAACGATCGGATAATAAGAAATGATCGAGCTCGTCAAATTCTTGCTCAGTGAGTAGCGGTTCTGTAGACATGGATGCGCCTTTTTTCTAGAACTAAAGCGTCAGTGTAACCGCTTAGCCAGAATTCAGTCGCTGCGCATACAATGCAGGCATGAATAAACCTGCCCAGCCTATAAATGCAGTCAGTAATGACGCGCCAGACCAACTGAGCTTTGCTGCGCTAACGCCAGAGATGGTTTTGGATGCTTTAGCTAGTGTAGGCGTGGAAGAAGATGGACGACTGCTCGTACTCAATAGCTATGAAAATCGTGTTTATCAGGTAGGCCGAGATCAGAGCGATCCAGTGGTCGTGAAGTTTTATCGTCCCCATCGTTGGAGTGATGCAGCCATCGCAGAGGAGCATGCCTTTGTGCATGAACTCATGCAACAAGAAATTCCTGTCGTTGCACCTTTGTCTTTTCATGATCAAACACTGCTGCATTATCAGGGTTTTCGATTTGCTGTCTTTCCGCGTCAGGGTGGACGTGCACCAGATTTAGAGCGTCCGGATACATTGGAGTGGATGGGTAGGTTGATGGGACGTATACACGCTATTGGTGCGTTGAAAAATTATGCAGCGCGACCTGCATTGGATGTGCAAACCTTTGGCATCACACCGCGCACATGGTTGTTAGAACATAAATTTATTCCCCAAGAATTAGAGCAGGCTTGGTTGAGTGTGAGTGAGCAAGCACTGGATGCGGTACAAGCTTGTTATGCAAGAGCTGGTGATATTGCTACTGTGCGTTTACATGGTGATTGTCATGGTGGGAATGTGTTGTGGACAGATGCGGGTCCGCATTTCGTAGACTTTGACGATAGTCGTACTGGACCTGCGATACAAGATTTATGGATGCTGTTATCAGGTGAGCGCGCCGATATGACACGACAGTTATCTGATTTATTAATAGGTTATGAAGATTTTTTTGAATTCGATCCACGACAATTACATTTAATAGAAGCTTTACGAACATTGCGTTTATTGCATTATTCTTATTGGATTGCGATGCGCTGGAATGATCCCGCTTTTCATTTAGCTTTCCCTTGGTTTAATACTGTGCATTATTGGCAAGACCGCATCTTAGAGTTACGTGAACAAATTTCAGCAATGGATGAAGCACCTCTCAGATTGTTTTGATACAAGTCAAATTTTTTTCAAGCTCTTTTGTTAGAGTCACATCGCCTATTAAAAATTTCTAATAAGAGACCGCTATGTTTAGAAAAATATTAGTTGCTACCGATGGATCACCTTTGTC
>CANGLD010000159.1 GCA_947454475.1 Oxalobacteraceae bacterium | reverse complement strand
GCTTGCTGGGCATAAGCGCCAAAGGGATAGCGGGATTCCAGCTTCTCAAAATATTTGACAGCTTTCTCGTAGTTGCCGCTATTTAGTTCATCTTTGGCCTCAGCGTATAATTTCGAGGCAGACCAGTTTTTAGTCTCGTCTGCTTTCTCCGAGAGTGAGCCGCAGGCCGACAACATGACGGCAATCAGGAAAACAGTTATTTTCGTTTGAATTTTCAGCATGGAAGTGGGTGAGGTCGCGTCTTAATAAGCAGCGATTATATCCGATGCAAACAGCAAAGAACCCAACCCGGATAAAGCTATGAATAACCCAATTGCTGAGGAAATCCTGGACGAGGCGGAAGATTTCGACCTTAGTCCTGATGAAGGCACGACCTTAACCCTAAAAGTGGACCCAGAAAGCTGCGGTATGCGGCTGGATAAGGTGCTTTCTGGGCTGTTGCCGCAATACTCGCGTAACCGTTTGCAGCTCTGGATCGAGGAGGGCGTTGTCACGGTCGATGGCGCTCCCGCAAAAATACGCACTACGATGTATGGCGATGAAGTAATCGTCGTGCAGCCACAGGCAATTCAGTCTGAGCAGCCGTATGAGGCTGAACCTATGGACTTAGACATCATCTATGAAGATGAGACGCTCATGGTGATTAACAAGCCTGCAGGTTTAGTCGTGCATCCTGCTGCAGGTAACTGGACGGGCACATTATTAAATGGGCTACTCCATCATGCTCCGGCTTTAAGTGGTGTGCCACGTGCTGGCATTGTGCATAGACTCGATAAAGACACGACAGGATTAATGGTGGTGGCCAAGACGCTAGCTGCACAGACGGATTTGGTGAGGCAATTACAAGAGCGCACTGTGCGCCGGAGTTATTTAGCGTTGGTGTGGGGTCATCCCGTCTCGAATGGTCGGGTCGAAGCAGCGATTGCAAGGCATCCACGTGAACGGGTGAAGATGGCAGTTAGTCAGTCGCTGCAGGCCAAAGAAGCGGTGACACATTATCAAAAGCTCACCAGTAGCAAGCTCGATGACAAGCCGGTGTCCTTATTGCGCTGTCAATTAGAGACTGGCCGCACGCATCAAATTCGGGTGCATATGCAATCACTAGGTTTTCCCTTGGTGGGTGATGCGCTGTATGGCAAACAGCATTTAGTTTCAGTCTTTCCTAGACAAGCACTGCATGCGCAACAACTCGGATTGCTTCATCCTGCATCGCGTGAAGAATGTTTATGGAGTGCGCCTTTGCCACTGGATATGCAAGCTTTGCTCGAGCAAGCTCACATTCCCATTCCTGATCCCGTATTGTGACCACCCTCAAATCAATAGCAATAGATTGGCCTACACAACCACAGAATGTGAGTGTGTTATCGACTACGCGTATTGGTGGTTTTAGTGTGACTCCCTATGATGATGGCAGTGGTCAGGGTGGACTCAACTTAGGTGATCATGTTGCCGATGATGGAGAGACAGTCAAGCGCAACCGTCAACGTTTACGTCAGCATTGTCCTAATGATCCTGTTTGGCTAAAACAAGTACATGGCACTCGCGTAGTGAACGCAGCGACGCTACAAGGAGTGCCAGAAGCGGATGCGAGTTTTACAGCGCAAGCTGGTGTGGTGTGTGCGATTTTGACGGCGGATTGTATGCCGGTTTTGTTTTGTGATCGACGTGGATCAGTAGTCGCAGCAGCGCATGCAGGTTGGCGTGGTTTGGCTTCAGGCGTATTAGAAAATACGGTAGCTGCAATGCGTGAAGCAGGTGCTAATGATGTGATGGCATGGATGGGGCCTGCAATCGGACCGCAGAAATTTGAAGTGGGCGAGGATGTGGTGCTAGCGTTTGCTCATCTGGGTGCAGTCGCACAGTCTGCATTTCTTCCCATTGGAGAGCGACCAGGAAAATTTTTGGCGAATTTGCCGCTGCTAGTGAGATGCATTTTAAATAAGCAAGATGTCATGCACGTATCTGGTGGTTCAGATTGCACAGTCACCGATACTGAAAGGTTTTATTCATTTCGAAGAGATGGTGTAACTGGACGCATGGCGTCACTCATTTGGATTCGTTGATCCAGTTTTAGTGGAAGAGTCAGTCGAGGTAATAACTGTTGTAGTGGTTGATGAGTTATCCGAACTTAGTTTTTGTGCATGTTTTTCTGCTTGTTCTTGTGCCCGTCTGCGGCGCCGATTGCCTGAACCCGTAACGTATAAAATTAGTAGTACGGGTAACACACCATAGAACAAAAACGTCATAATGCCTGCAACGATCGATTCTTCGGTAATTGCCATCATAAGAACAACGTAAATCCATCCAACAGCAGCGATATGCATCAACAATCCATTCGTTAGTTCAAGCTGCGAGGATACGTCAAAAATCGGAGAGCTTCATGAGTAAATCAGAACAGACATCTGCCCAAGGTGCAGCGCAACCAGAGTGGATGACGCAGATGATGAATCCACAAGTCTGGCAATCCATGATGACGATGATGCAAAATGCACCGACGGCTGCAGCCCTGCCCAACATGCCAACGCTGCCTTCGTCGCCCATTCCAGCTAACTTAATACCGCAAGAAAAATTACAAAAGCTGCAGCAAGACTATGGCATAGAAATTTCTAAGCTGTGGTCTGATCTGATGAATTCACACACGCCAGAAATCAAAGATCGTCGCTTTAGTGCGCCAGCGTGGCACTCGAATGCAATGCATGCTTTTAATGCATCCGTTTATTTGTTGAATGCACGTTTTATGAACGCACTGGTAGAAGCGGCCGATGTCGATGCAAAGACACGTAAGAAAATTCGCTTCGCAACGCAGCAAACCATTGATGCGATGTCGCCTTTGAATTTTTTTGCGACTAATCCTGAAGCACAAGAAAAAATGCTGGCGTCAAAAGGAGAGAGTCTGACCAAAGGCATCATGCATATTTTGGAAGATATGCGTAAAGGTCATATTTCTCAGACCGATGAAACTGCTTTTGAAGTGGGTGTGAATGTCGCGACTTCAGAAGGCGCAGTGGTATTTGAAAACGATTTAATTCAGTTGATTCAATATCGGCCACTGACAAAAAAAGTACATGCACGACCTTTGTTGATTGTCCCGCCTTGCATTAATAAATATTACATCCTTGATCTACAACCAGATAACTCTCTCATTCGCTACGCAGTTGGGCAGGGCAATACAGTGTTTGTGGTGTCATGGGTGAATCCACATGCAGAATTGGGGCACAAAGGGTGGGATGCGTATGTAGAAGAAGGCGTGATTGATGCGATCAATGCTGTCAAAGATATAGGTGGTGAAGATCAAATCAATGCTCTCGGTTTTTGTGTAGGTGGCACCTTAGTCGCTAGTGCTGTTGCAGTGCTGGCAGCGCGTAATCAACATCCGGTAGCGAGCCTTACTTTGCTCACCTCGATGTTAGATTTTTCTGATGTCGGTGCCATTGATGTCTATGTCGATGAAGCGCAAGTCGCACAACGAGAACAAGCCATAGGCCATGGTGGTTTAATGCCAGGTCGTGATTTTGGTACAGCGTTTTCTAGTTTGCGTCCGAATGATTTGGTGTGGAATTATGTACAAGCGAATTATTTAAAAGGTGAAGATCCACCTGCGTTTGATTTGTTGTATTGGAATTCAGATAGTACAAATTTGCCGGGCCCTATGTTTTGTTATTACCTGCGCAATATGTATTTAGAAAATAATTTGCGTGTGCCGGGGCGACTCAGTGTAGGTAAAGACAAAGTCGATTTAGGTAAGGTACAAGTGCCTGCTTTTATTTATGGCTCGCGTGAAGATCACATCGTACCTTGGGTCACTGCGTATCAATCGGTGGGTTTGATTAACACCGGCCACAGAGAAAATAATCAATTTGTGTTGGGCGCTTCGGGTCACATTGCTGGAGTGGTTAACCCGCCTGCAAAAAAGAAACGCAGCCATTGGGTGAGTAAAGAATTACCGAATTCACCAGAAGAATGGTTGGCTGGTGCGACCGAACAACCGGGTAGCTGGTGGACGGTGTGGTCTGAGTTTTTGGCGCAGCATGCTGGCCCTTTAGTGAATGCGCCTAAAACTTACGGGAATGCGCGACATAAGCCTATCGAGCCTGCTCCGGGACGTTATGTAAAAGTTAAGGCTGAATAATCCAAGAACTTTGCAATGCAGTATAGAATGGTGCGCTGCCGGAAATCCTAGGCAAGCTTTTGTTTTATCAGACTATAATCCTCTCCGTTGGTGCAAGTGCAGTGCAGTCTTAGCACCTAAACAAGAGAAATACATTGCAACGCAAAATTGGAATTCAGATGACTAGTGCTAAAAAGTCGGCAGATCGCCTGATTAAAAAATATCCCAATCGTCGGCTGTATGACACACAGACCAGCTCCTACATTACGCTGGTAGACGTTAAGCAATTGGTTCTTGCCAATGAAGAGTTCACCGTCGTGGATGCTAAGACGGAAGACGATCTCACACGCAGTATTCTTTTGCAGATTATTCTGGAAGAAGAAGCGAATGGCGAACCGATGTTTTCTAGCTCCTCATTGGCGCAAATCATTCGCTATTACGGCCATGCTATGCAAGGCATGATGGGTTCTTATCTGGAAAAAAATATTCAAGTGTTTATCGATATCCAGAACAAGATGACGGAAAACTCCAAAGGCTTAAT
>CANGLD010000158.1 GCA_947454475.1 Oxalobacteraceae bacterium | reverse complement strand
TATAAAGATGTGCCGATGATTACGCGTGAATGGTACTGCCCTGATGTAGGTCTAGTGCAGTTGGAGCGAGAAGAGCCCACCACAGCGCGTTTTTTTCAGGGTGGTGTGATGCGTATGAAGTTAATTCAATTTAATTAAAGATAAGTGCATGAAAAATTATTTAAATAAGTTAATTAAATGAAAATTAAAAAGATAATAAATAATTAATTATTTATAAAATAAATTTGATTTATTTTAGTGTTTTAAAAATTTGAACCCACCTTCTTGTTTTTTTCTACATAAGTTGTAATATCATCCCGCTTCAGCTGTAAATCTAGATTTACAGAAAGTAGTAACGGATTGAATTTAATCCGAAAACGCGTCTGTTTATTACAGACGTTTTAATAATAAGACTCATCACGGAGACAACATGAGACTCAGAACTAAGCTGATGACCATTGCGGTCATGCTTGGCGCCGTTCAGGTAGCCAACGCATCGGATTGGGGTGTATATGGCGGTGATACCGGCAACACTCGTTTTAGCGCAAACACACAAGTTAATGCAGGTAACGTTTCTAAATTAAGCGTTAAGTGGGCATTACAACTTGGTACCAATCGTTCACAAGAATCCACACCTATCATCGTTGGCGACACGATGTATGTGACTTCTTCTTTTGGTCCAAAAAATGTTTTTGCTGTTAATGCAAAAACTGGTGAAGTGAAATGGCGTTATTCGCCAGAAATTCCAAAAGGCGTTGATCAGTTCGCATGCTGCGACGTGAACAGCCGTGGTGTTTCTTATTCTGATGGCAAAATTTTCTTCGGTACACTCGATGCACGTCTGATCGCTTTGGACGCGAAAACCGGTAAAGAAGTTTGGGCTTCAAAAGTTGTTGATTACACCCAAGGTTCAGTTATCACTTCTCCTCCAACCGTTGCTAAGAACGTAATCGTTACTGGCTTTGGCGGTGGTGAATACGGTGTACGCGGCGCGTTAGTTGGCTTTGATCAAAAAACTGGTAAAGAACTGTGGAGAACACAAACTGTTCCAACCGGTAATGAAAAAGGCGCAGACACATGGAAGAATGATTCCAGCAAATACGGCGGTGGTGCAGCATGGTTCATCGGTTCGTATGATCCTAAGTTGAACTTGGTTTATTACGGTACAAGTAATCCATCACCATGGTCAGCAGCTGTTCGTGGTAACGACAGCTCAGAAGTAGGCAAATTCACCAACCTGTATACCGCTTCAGTGATTGCAATGAATCCTGATACCGGTAACATCGCTTGGCACTATCAGTTCACACCGCATGATGCATGGGACTATGACGGCGTAAACGAATTAGTGTTTGCTGACTTGCCAATGAACGGCAAAACAACGCCAGTCATCATGCAAGCAAACCGTAATGGTTTCTTCTATGTGATTGATCGTGCAAACGGCAAACTGTTGTCAGCAAAGCAGTTCGTTGATGGCGTTAACTGGGCAACCGGTGTCGACCTCAAAACTGGCTCACCAATCGAAGCGCCAAACAACAGCAAGCGTCCTGGTATGAAGCGTAAAGCTTCTGATGTTTGCCCTAACTTGTTAGGCGGCAAAAACTGGATGCCTATGAGCTACAACAAGGTAACTGGCTTGGTATACATCCCAACCTTGAACTTGTGTATGGACATGGAAGGTATCCAAGAAGACTACAAACGTGGTCAGTTCTACCTGTCAGTGAACTTTGACTTGGGCAAAATGGGTCCTGGCGGTCACGGCGGTGGATTGAAAGCTTGGGATCCAGTTGCTCAGAAAACTGTTTGGATGAACAAGAACTCCTTACCATTCAACGGCGGCACCATGACCACAGCATCAGGTCTGGTATTTGCTGGTGACATCCAAGGTATGTTCCGTGCATTTGACGGCAAAACTGGTAAAGAACTCTGGAAGTTCAACACCGGCTCAGGTATCACTGCTGCTCCTATGACCTACACCATCGACGGTAAGCAATACGTTGCTGTTGTATCAGGTCGTACACAGTCTATCCCTGCGTTCCTCGGTGAAATCGGTGAAAAAATGGTTAACGCTAGCCCAGAAGGCGGCACGTTATTCGTTTTCGCACTTAACTAATCGGAGTTAATGAGATGTCCAAGTTGCTAGCAAAAAAATCAGTTGTCGCTTTGAAGGCTACATTGCTTCTGGCGGGTGTGCTGTCCTTGTCGATGGCGAAAGCAGATACCTTGCGTTTCTGTTCAGATCCCGACAATCTGCCTTTTAGTAAATCTGAAGGCGCAGAAAAAGGGTTGTACATCGATTTAGCTGATCTTGTTGCTAAACGCTTGGACTCCTCAGTCGAGTACGTTTGGTGGTTGTCTTACAATCAGCGCAGAGCTATCCGTAACACTATGGATAGCTGTGACGCTTATTTTGCATTACCTGCTAGTGCTGACTATAAAGTCAGAGGTTTAGAAAAGAGTCATTCATTTTTGAATGTTGGTTACGCAGTTGTTTCTGAAAACTCGTTTAACTTTTCTGCTCTTGGTGATTTGAAAGGCAAACGTATCGGTGTGTTGCATGGTTCGCCACCGCATGTTTTGTTATCAATGCAAGAGGGCTATCAGCCTAAGAATTATTTGAATCAAGATGAAATCTTCGCAGCCTTAGTGGCGGGTGAAGTGGATGCCGGTATTTTGTGGGGTCCAAGTGCTGGTTTTGATAACCAGAAAAAATTTCAAGGACGCTGGAAAATAACACCAGTGTCAGGACAGGGACTGAATGGCCAAGTGGCTGTTGCAGTTTCTAAGAACAAGCCTGAGTTAAAAGAAAAAATTAATCAGGCATTGACTGAGTTAGAGCCAGAAATCAAACAGCTACAAGCTAAGTATGGTTTCCCTCAAGCTGCTCCGATTGCATTAGAAGCGAAAGCTTCATGGTCAACTGTATCGGAAAGCGTTGCGTTAGGTCTGGAGCAAGCTCCTATGGATCACGTTGCTGCTGTTCTGCCTAAGCGTGCAGTTGCTCAGCAATCTGATCTTAATGACTACATGATTAAAGTAGCAAATGACGTATCTGAAGCGCAAGCAAGCTTTAACAGCAAATGCTCGCATTGCCATGGTCAGAATGGTGCTAGCCCACAATCAGAGCGTGACTTAAGAAAACTGACTATGCGCTACAAAGAACCTTGGCGTGATGTAGCTTACACCACGATCACCAAAGGACGTCCAGAAATGGGTATGCCAACTTGGGGTGGTGTATTACCTGATGAGGAAATTAAAGCCATCATCAAGTTTTTGGAAACTATCCAAAAGAATTAATCATCATTCAAGTAATAAAGCAAAAGGCCCTGTTAGGGCCTTTTTTTTGGCATCAATTACTCGTATTTCGTAGGGTCGAATAGTGCAGCGTATTCGTACGCAATGCAAGAACAAAGGGACGATTACGCTACGCTAATCGTCCCTACAAAATCACTTGTAGATGACGTTTAGTAGGGCGCAATGCATTGCGCCGAATGGGAATTTTTATAACTTTTGTTAATTATAAAAATCCTATTACACGAAATTCGTAGGGACGAATCTCAATCAAACGGACGATTACGCTACGCTAATGGTCCCTACAAAATTACTTATACTTTACGGGTAGTAGGCCGCAATGCATTGCGCCGTATGCAAATCTTCAATGATGACCTTGATGATCTATTGCGTTTGACTTGTGCAAAGCAAATTAAAAATTTTATTCAACACCACACGCGTAGTTGGATCTTGCCATCCATTTGAATTAATCATGCCACTGACTTCACCACTGCCCATACTCTTTTTTAAATAAACACCATTCGAGAGTCTGAGTTTTTTATTTTCACAATCCGCTTCATAGAGCAATCGCGCTGATTGATCTCCATTCTGAGTAGGCATTTTAAAATCTCGCAAAATATTGATGCGAGGATTTTTCATATCTTTTCTAGACTCGAGATTCACATAATAAGTAATCTCATCATCCGCATGAAATTCTGTCCATTCAGCAAAGCTAGTCAAAGGGATGAAAATTAAAGCGGCAGAAAAAAATGCGCTAGTCAAAAGAGTGAGTGATTTCATGTGGTTGAGAATAAGTTAAATAATCTTGATTATGCTGCAGCTAATAAAAATAATGGATTGTAATGATGCATCCAGATAGATCGTAAAACCAAACCTAAACCTTTAAAGCCTGATTCCATGTAAGACAGTATTAAGGTGTAGGACATCACATTCGCAGTTGGTAAAAATAACAAACAAAACACAAATCCACTTTCCCTTAAATCTGTTTGTGCATGATGTGTTTCTGCCCATGTTGAAGTCACATGATAAGCGATTGATACGCCTATTAATCCAAACATCACTGCTTTCCAAGAGCTATCAACTAAAACAAATGCTGCGAGTAAGACGACTGTGACAGTAGGAAAAAAGTAAGGTGCAGTAGAAATAAGCCAGTTAGATGCACCAGCAAACGTCATACGTCCACCATCGCGTAAAGTCGCTCGTAGTCCTGTTACTTTATTTAAAGTTAACCAAGCAAAAATACAATGCGTAATCTCGTGTTCTAGCGTGCTAAGAAAAGTGAATCGCGTATGACGCAGCATGGTTTGCCAAAGTAAAAGGTAGGTAAACAAACCGGCAATAAATTGCGCAAAGAATTCTATGTAAGTAGGGCTGAGTAGAACAAGATCATAAAAAGTTAAAACAGCAGCGGGTAAAAAACCAGCAAAGAGTAAAGCAAT
>CANGLD010000157.1 GCA_947454475.1 Oxalobacteraceae bacterium | reverse complement strand
GCGCATGAAAATGTCGATCAACTTGAAACGGCTTTAACTGCAGCAGTCAATGCCATACGTAGTGTAGAGCGTCAAATGAGTTTATTTGATCCCGATAGTGCGCTTAGTCGTTTAAATGCACGCGGCGTGTTGCAGCAGCCTGATGCTGATTTAAGAGTGGTTTTAGATTTAGCCAAAAAAGTTTCAATGCGTAGTGCTGGAGCCTTTGATGTCAGCATGCAGCCTTTATGGAAAGTATGGACTAAGGCGACAGAGGAATCACGTTTACCAAGTCAGCGTGAACTACAGCGTGCAAAACAAAATGTGAATTGGCGCGCAGTAGAATCCTCTGCATCACTAGTGCGCTTAAATTTATCTGGCATGAGTTTGTCACTCAATGGCATTGCGCAAGGCTATGCTTCGGATAAAGCACGTGCTGCGCTAGAAGCGCATGGCATACAGCATGCCGTGATTGATGCGGGCGAAACCTCTTTACTTGGCCATGCACCGAATGATCAGCCTTGGTCTTTTAGTATTGAGCACGCGGCTTTGGGTGAACTTAAAAAATCAGAGTCTACACAAGACCATCAATTAGATAGCATCAAATCGTCTATGCTAATTATTGTCGCTGATGGTAGAGCGATGGCGACTTCTTCTGATTCACACACTGTGTTTACTGCTGATCATAAACACCATCATATTTTGAATCCCCACTCAGGTGATTCACCATCGTATTGGTCTTCGGTGACAGTGCTGGCGCCTAGTTGTGTGATGGCAGATGCCTTAACCAAAGTATTTTTCATGTTGCCACCGGCGCAGATTAATAGCACTGCTCGTGATTGGGGGGTGGATGTAGTGCTACAGGATAAAGCTGGGAAGTGGAGAGCGACTTCAGGTGCAAAAATCAGATTAATATAATGATCAGCAGCCAGTTTAGTCTGAAAAGACAATAGAGTTTTGCATTATTAATCATTGACGTGCTTTCTCGAAAAGTTAAAGCCATCATTAGCAGCGAGATGATGTAACAACCTTTACGTTAAGTTTATGAGTGCATCCGGGGTCAGCGCGAATTGACAAAAGCAATCAGATCGTTACGCTCATCTTTTGAGAGCTTTACGAACAATTTACGAGAAGCTTCTGCTTCTCCGCCGTGCCAGACGATCGCTTCAAGAACGTTTCGCGCGCGCGCATCGTGCAAAAAGTTGGTGCTGCCATTCACCTGCTTTGACAGGCCTATGCCCCACAAGGGCGGCGTGCGCCAGTCACCACCACCCGCTTTGAAATCTGGTCTTCCATCTGCAAGTTCGGGTCCCATGTCATGCAATAACAAATCTGTATAGGGGTGAATCGTCTTGCCGGACAGTTGAGGAATCAGCGCGGATTTTCCAGTCTTGAGTTCAGGCACATGACACTGGGCGCACTTGACTTCATTGAATAATTTTTCGCCATGCTGTACAGCTGGATTGTTTTGATTACGGGGTAAGGGCGCATCAAGCGAGCTGATCCAAAACGTCAGCGACTCCAAAAGCTCTTCGCGTAGTTCTGCTTTACCGCTCTCCTTGGCCGCAAGGCACTCCTTTTGAGCGGAGGTGCAGTTTTGTTTCGTGTAAAGAGAGGAAGTAGTGCCGATATCTCCCAGAAAGGCTGCAGCCAGTTGCTGGCGGATGCTGGGTTGATTAGCCTTCCATCCGAAGCGGCCTATCGACATCTTGTCTTGAATATCATCCCGCACATAATTCGGCCGACCATTCAGACCTTGCGTTTTCTGCTCTTCAGCTAGTGCCAGAATATCCGAATCGTTAATTGCTTCGATATAACCTAAACCAAATATTGCCTGCGAGTTCCGCAGCGAGGTCATCACGTCTTTCGCTAGCGGCCCGAAGTTCAGCTTCTCCAAGCGAACTTTGGGCTGGCGAAGCTCTATCGATGAACCATCAGCAAAGGTGAATGAGGTGTTGATCCATTCAATATGAACTTCGCCCTCGCCAAACTTCACATCTTCGCGCTGCGAAATATCAAAACTCTGTATTTGCAAACCGTAATTTGGCTCTGGGTTAGGGCCGCCATGGGGGCCGGGGCCGGGTATCGACAGCCGAAGCGATTGCATGAAAACTGGGCCACTACCATTATCACTAGAAAAACCTCGACCACCTTGCACATGGCAAGATACACAGGACTGCGCAAGAAAGGTGGGCCCAAGTCCCCATTCACTCCCACCGGGTCCAGGCTGAGAAAGATCCCACCATTTAGAGATTTCGCCCTCGGGTATGGCGATCCATAAGGTATTGAAAACTTTTTCACCAGCGCGAAAGGCTCTCTTCTGTACATCCTGCAAATCTGGCACGGACTGCAAGTAGGCCATGTGCGGCAGTACAGCTGGCACCGCGGACATGTTCTCGGTGAAGGCTGGGCGCAGCACACCAACCAATAGGGTAAGCCCTGCGCCTAGTGTCAAAAATTTTGCTAGTTTGGTGGACATTGTTCTTATGGTTTTCTAATCACATATTGTAGTAAGCGTTCATTAATTATGATAACAGCAGTAACGACAGATTAAATCTAAGATCATTTGACATGACTGACCTGCCTTCAGATTAGGCCGACAAGATAATAGAGTTCTGCATCATTAATCGTTGCATTGATAAATTCTACTTCTTGGTAAATTTAGGTTCTTAGTTTTGTGCTAAGTTGATTTGGTTAAGTAGGGTAGCTATTAGTTTGGGATTAAGATTTTTTTCTTTGATAAATAACTATGTCTTTACCGGTGAAGTGCAATGCAAATTCTCTATGATTTTTTTGTTGAGATTTGATTGAGCAGTGATTTTTTTAGTACTGAATTTAATTGATAGCAGTCGATATACTCTAGCAGCTTGATCGAACTGTGCTGAAAATAAAAACTCTTTCACTATATTTCCAACGCTAGTCCCGTGCTAGCCTGCTGATGGCTCGATCCAGTTTTCTGTCTGAAGTGCGGGCACGCGTTCGAATTCTCTGAGGTTGTTCGTAACAAGCACAAGTCCTTCGCTGCGGGCATGTGCAGCAATATGGAGATCATTGACTCCGATAGTCTGCCCCTGTGTCTCAAGCGCGGCACGGATGGAGCCGTAATGCTGTGCGGCCTTGGAGGTGTAGGGCAGTACTTCAAGACGGCTGGTGAAGTCGTCAATGACGCGAAGGTTGTCAGCCATCCGTGTGCTCTTCTCCGCTCCGTGGCAGAGTTCAGCTAGGGTGATGCTGGAGATGGCCATGCTACCGGTGTACTGATTGAAGATATGCAGCACTTCGGGTGGGCGGCGCTTGATCACGTAGATGACGATGTTCGTATCAAGCAGATAGCGCATCATTCTAAGGATTCCCGTTCGTGTTGCTCCTGACTAGCTCGCTCTGGAAGGAAATCCTCGCTGACTTGTGGGCCGCTGAGAAAGAAGCTGTCCCAACTGCTGTCAACAGGCGAGATGATGCGTTCGTTGCCGACAGCACGCACCTGCACCCGCTTGACGCTCTCAGGTAGTCGTACTTCAGAGGGCAGGCGAACAGCTTGGGTGCGATTGTTAATGAAGACGGTGGAAATGGGCATTTTGACCTTAGGATAAAGAGTGTATATAGCGTAAGTATATGGCACTTTTACGGAGGGTTCAAGTCATCCATTTCAAGTAAATTCGTGGAGTGTCATTCGAACCGGAGATCTGCGGATAGCCGCCACTTTTCCGACTCGCTATTGCACAATCCTTTACACATATTCACGGTTCTATAAATCGTACTATCTATAGTTATGATTTGCGCTTGGTCAGTCTCTCAGACGATGCAAAAACTGCATCCCACCGCTTCAGCTTTCTTATGAATGAGTAGGCTGAACCACTAACTTCACGCCAAGAGCTTTACAGACACGCGAAATGGTATCGAAACGCGGCTGAGAATCAGCACGCAGAGCTTTATAAAGTGCCTCTCGACCAATACCAGTTTCTTCAGAAATTTGTGCCATACCACGAACTCTTGCGACGATTCCGAGTGCGTGTGCGAGCTCTCCTGGATCGCCTTCATCAATGACTAAGGAAAGATAAGCGGCGATTTCGGTATCATTTTTTAGATGTTCGGCAGGATCAAAGGTAGGTAGGTCTGCAACCTTAATTTTTTTATTCATTACTTATTCCTCAATTGTTCTTGATAACGCAATTGCTTTAGTAATATCGTTACGCTGAGTTGACTTATCTCCGCCTCCTAGCATTACTATCAGCGTATTTCCTCGCGAAACATAATACATTCGCCAACCAGATCCGTAGTGTTCTCGCATCTCGCTAACGCCTTCACCGACTGGTTCAACATCGCCAAGCAAACCTCGAGAAACTTTTTCTAAACGACGAACAAGTCTTGCTCTCGTCATCGGGTCTTTTAGACTGTCCAGCCAGTGCGCAAACTCGGGTATGTATTTGATTACGTACATTTGTGTATTGTATTCGATCGAATACAAAAGTAAAGTGCTTTTGTGCATTGTAAAAATAGTATTTGCTAAGACAAGCAATTCATTTTTTTCCTGCGTACATGCGGTAATGATAGAGCGGATCTTGGATAGGAATGATGCAGTCAAAGAGCCAGAGGACATGGATTTACCTGGCGATAAGTTTCATTCATTGAAGTGTGATCGTAAGGGGGCTTATGCAGTATCTGTAACTGGTAACTGGCGTATTACTTTTGAGTTCGATGGCCAAGATGCCGTGAAAGTTAATTTAGAGGATTATCACTGATGAAGACACTACGCGATCCGAATCGCAAACCAACGCATCCCGGTGCGGTATTAAGAGAAGATGTATTGCCAGACTTGGGATGGACGCAAGG
>CANGLD010000156.1 GCA_947454475.1 Oxalobacteraceae bacterium | reverse complement strand
TTCTTGAACACGGTGCAGATCAGTTTGGTCAACAAGAAATAGTCAGTCGTGAGACGCATGGACCTTTGCATAGAACGACCTTTGCTCAGGTAGCGCAGCGATCAAAAAAGTTAGCCAATGCCTTTGCAAAGCTAGGGATGAAGCCTGGTGGTGTTGTGGGATCAATTGCTTGGAATAATGCACGCCATGTAGAACTTTATTATGGTGTCTCGGGTAGCGGGTTAGTGATGCATACCTGTAATCCACGCTTACATCCAGAGCAGCTCAGCTACATCATTAATCATGCTGAAGATGAGGTTGTATTTTTTGATAGTACTTTTGCGCCACTCATTAAAGCGATTGCTGCACATTGTCCTAAGGTCAAACATTGGATTTGTTTAAGTGACCAAGCTAACACGCCCAACGTTGATGGTGTTGTAATCCAAAATTACGAAGACTTCATAGCACCGCATAGCACTGAATTTGAGTGGCCAGATTTGGATGAAAAATCGGGTGCAGCGCTCTGCTACACATCAGGTACGACAGGCAATCCTAAAGGTGTGTTGTATTCACATAGAGCGATAACGCTTTCTGCGCTATCCGCTTGCTTACCGAATGTATTGAGTATCTCTTCGCAAGAAACTGTACTACCTGTCGTCCCTATGTTTCATATTAATGCATGGTGTTTGCCCTATGCCTGTGTGATAGCCGGTGCAAAGTTAGTCTTACCAGGACCTAAATTAGATGGCGCAAGTTTGTATGAATTAATGGAAGCAGAAAAAGTCACGATTAGTGCAGGCGTACCCACTATTTGGATGGGGCTGATCGCGCATTGTGAACAACATCATCTTCGTTTTTCAACTATGCGTAAAACAGGCGTGGGTGGCTCTGCGATGCCTAAGGCCTTGATCGCAAAATTCAATGATGTTTATAAAGTTGAAGTACATCACGGTTGGGGTATGACGGAGACGACAGCAATTGCGACCATGAGCAATATCAGTAATCATGAAATGGATTGGCCAATTGAAGAACAACATGCTTTAGTTGCAAAGCAAGGTAAATCTGTTTTTGGTGTAGAGCTGAAAATTGTTGATGAAGAGGGAAATACACTGCCACGTGATGGCAATACGCAAGGTGAGTTGATGGTGCGAGGACAGTGGATCGTTGAGCATTATCACAAAGCAGAAAAAACTGCCTTGGTGAATGGATGGTTTCCTACTGGTGATATCGCCACAATAAGTCCAGATGGTGTGATGCAAATTCGTGATCGTACTAAAGATGTGATTAAGTCAGGAGGCGAGTGGATTAGTTCGATTGATTTAGAAAACGCTACGATTGCACACCCTCATGTTGCCATGGCTGCAGTCATCGGTGTGAAGCATCCTAAATGGGATGAACGTCCTTTACTTTTAATTGTGCCTAAACCTGAAAAAACTTTAGAAAAACAAGAAGTGATTGATTTTCTTACAGAGCGCGTTGCTAAATGGTGGGTGCCTGATGAAGTGTTATTTGTAGAATCATTGCCAGTTGGTGGTACAGGTAAAGTACAAAAAAATGATCTACGTGTGAAATATGGAAGTATCTTTAACGAGTAGGTTCTTTAGCATTTTGTTTGCTTGTAATTAGCCAGAATGTATAGCTAACTATTTTGATAATTTTCTATGTATTCAGTCAGTTAGATAAAGCTGTCCAGCCTATTTTGATTCAGATCAAGGATAGCGCATAACTGTTTAACTACTATGCGGAAGGGAAAAATAACACTAGAAGGACATGATGATGCAGGTTGCTACCGCAGAGATGGCGGGATTAGAAAGTGCTGAAATTTTACCTGTGGCAGAAGGCATGCCACTGCCACATAGAAAAGTCATACGTTCCTGGCTTTTACCTCTCATTCATAAAAATACCGCTTTAGCGATCTGGTTAATCGTCCTCGATTCCTCACTATGGATAGCTGCGATTTTTGCTACCGTTTATCTTGATTCCTTAGTTTTAAAAATAGTATGTGGTCTTACTGCTGGTTTTATAACTGGTCGTCTATTTATATTGGGACACGATGCTTGTCATCAGAGTTTTACGTCGCATCGTGGACTGAATCGTGTATTAGGGAGAATCGCTTTTCTTCCATCTCTAACGCCGTATAGTCTGTGGGATGTCGGTCACAATGTTGTACATCATGGGCAAACAAATTTAAAAGGGTTTGATTTCGTCTGGGAGCCTTTGTCTAAAGCTGAATACGATGCACTACCACGCTGGAGACAAGTGCTAGAGCAACTCTACCGCAGTGGTTTTGGACCTGCGATATATTATTTGATAGAGATTTGGTGGAAAAGATTATTTTTCCCTTCCAAAAAATACAAGCCTGTAAGTCGATCCATTTTCATCAAAGACAATATATTCATTACTGTATTTGCAGTCATGTGGATCAGCTTGCTCTTCATGGCTGCGATCGCAACTCATCAATCATTCGCGCTCTTATTGTTAACTGGTTTTATTATTCCGTTTATTGCTTGGAACGGTATGATAGGTTTTGTAGTCTATGTTCATCATACGCATCCAGATATAGCTTGGTACGATAAAAAATCAGAGTGGTTGAGGGCGCAGCCTTTTGTGTCTACGACTGTACATTTGAAATTTAATTTTTATATAGGCTCTTTACTTCACCACATCATGGAACATACTGCCCATCATGTCGATATGAGTGTGCCTTTGTATAACCTTAAGGCTGCACAGAGTAGGTTAGAGGAGTTGATGCCGAATCGAATTGTTGTACAAACCTTTTCTTGGAAATGGTATTTTGAGGTTGCACGTATTTGTAAATTATATGATTTCGAGAAAAAAGCGTGGTGCGATTTTGCAGGAAATAAATTAGCTGAGTCAAATGAGGTTATTTTATCTGCTTAATGCTTGCTAAGTTATGACACGATAGATTGATTTTATTTACTTCAGGAGGCTTTAAGCCTCCTGAATTTTTTCTATTGCGTGATTGCTAGATTCTGCTGGAGATGTAGCTTTTAAACGGTATAGATCATCATTTAACCAAGATGGAAAATAATCATCGACCCATACGCCATCTTGATAGCGTTGAACATCAGAACCTGTCGCCCATAGTTTAATGAGCTCTGCATGATTGTGTGCTTGCATAGTGCATACTTTAAAAAAATGAAGTGGTACTAGTGTGAAGATTATGGCTTATTAATTTATTGATGCAAGTCAAAAACAGCTTTATAGATAGTTTTTAAAAAGAGAAGAGTTAAATGTTGAGCAATATTTTTATAAGTTTTTACTTTTATGTGCGCTTTGGCTGACTAAATCTGGCATGGATGACCAATTCAGCATCGATGCCACTTTCTGAGGATCAGCATTCAGCCAGTCATCAAATTGATTCGTGGCGAGAACTAGGGGAGTGCGTTTTTCATCTTCAGGTTTATGAAATTGCTTCATAACTGGATGTGCATCGGCATTAATAGTCAGCATAGTGAAACTAGTGATGAGTTCGCCAGACTGTGGATCAGTCCAGGTATCCCACAAGCTAGCTATGCCTAGAGGCTGTTGCGACGCTAATTTAATTACCCAACGTTCGGCTTTACCTGAGGTGTAACTAGGCTCATAAAAATTATCAAGTAGAGCGATACCCAAACGTCTTAGACGCCAAGCAGTTCGGTAGCTAGGTTTTTCATGAACGGTTTCTGCTCTGGCGTTATAGGTGTGGCGACTGATTTTGTCATCCTTAGCCCATGCTGGAATCAAACCGAATTTTGCAAGCCCACTAGCTATACGGCCAGTCTGGTGGCTTTTTACGATGATAGGAGCGGGATAGCCTGGATAGGCCTCAATAGGATACTCGGCATCAGGTATATCAACACCAAAGTGTGTTTTGACCCATGTGTTATTGCGAGTAGGCGTAAAGTTTGTACACATAATGATGCAAGATAATCGATTATATTTCTAGCAATTCGCTCTTCTATGATTGGCTATTTCATGATCACTATATTTCATATCTGGATGACGTAAAGATCTATGCTTAGTAATTCGTCCTTTCATGCGTTTTCTCCAGAGCTGAAATGAACCAGATTTCAATTCTTGCCGCATGATTTTTATGACATCAGCTTCGCATACACCTAATCGCTCTTCTATCGTTTCAAAGGAAGTCCTATCTTCCCAAGCCAACTGAATAACAGCTGAGATATCCGCTTCTGAAAGCGAAGCTATTTTTTTTAAAAATTGTTTAGTCATAGTTAAAAATTAAAGCCTAATTGTGGATCATGTTGTTGATCTTTTGTATGCGCTGTTGATTTTTTGAGAGATGTCTTTTTTCGTGATGCATGCTTCTCAATGATAGCTTTTTTTCCAGCCTTAACAGTTGCATGCTGTCTTCTTGCATAGAGCCGATTTTTAGATTCTGTCGTAGCGACTGCAAGATCCACTAATGGTAGAGCGATGTCTTGTCCTACGATGACACCTGCTTGAGTTTGTATGTCAGTAGGCATTTTCCAAGGCTCAAATAGCCAAGTGTTGGGAACACTTTGCATAGCGGGCAACCAGCGTCGAACAAAAAGTCCCTGTGGATCATGATCTAGTGCTTGTTTAATAGGATTGTAGACACGCGTAGTATTGATACCAGTTGTGCCGGATTGCATTTGTAGCTGACTCCAGTGTATGCCTGGTTCATAGTCTAAAAATTGTGTAGCTAGCCATTCTCCAACAGGACGCCAATGTAGCCAGAGCGGATAGGCTGCAACCGATACCAGCATGGCGCGCATACGGAAATTCAACCATCCTGTTTCTCTTAGCATGACGACACAGGCATCAACCATAGGCCATCCCGTTCGTGC
>CANGLD010000155.1 GCA_947454475.1 Oxalobacteraceae bacterium | reverse complement strand
CGAGCCGCTGCAGAGAACACACGCAGCTGCCGCATACTTAAATTTTTGAGAAGTTTTAGTGTTTTCATAATTACTATTGATAAGAAAAACTGATGAGTTACTAAATAATTGATGAATTTACCTTAACTGAATGGTTCAGTACAGTTCGACCTGCGTAAATTAAGAACGCTTGCAGCCCCTTGAGGCGCTTAACGAATAACAGGAGAGCATATGAACAAACCCGTTGACGGTCGCATCACCGATTTGAAGGAGCGCTACAAGGGTGGCGTATTGAAATACAAGCAGATGGGATATTGGCGTCCTGACTATGAGCCAAAAGAAACTGACTTCATCTGCGTATTTCGTATCACCCCGCAAGAGGGCGTGGATGAAGTAGAAGCCGCTGCAGCGGTTGCAGGTGAATCATCCACCGCAACCTGGACCGTAGTGTGGACCGACATGCTGACTGCACATGAAGATTATCAAGCAAAGGCATTTCGTGTTGATCCTGTTCCAGGAACAGGCGCAGGCACAGGCAAAGAAGCGCAATATTTTGCTTACATCGCTTACGACATTATTTTGTTTGAAGAAGGTTCGATTGCGAATGTCACCGCTTCACTGATTGGTAATGTGTTTTCTTTCAAACCGTTGAAAGCAGCGCGTCTAGAAGATATACGTATTCCTGTCGCTTATTTGAAAACCTTCAAAGGTCCACCAACCGGCATTATTGTTGAGCGTGAGCGTTTAGATAAATTTGGTCGCCCATTACTTGGCGCAACCATGAAACCTAAACTAGGTTTATCAGGAAAAAATTATGGCCGCGTTGTATATGAAGGTTTAACGGGTGGATTAGATTTCACTAAAGATGACGAGAACATCAACAGCCAACCATTCATGCATTGGCGAGATCGTTTCTTGTTCTGTATGGAAGCTGTCAATAAAGCACAAGCAAATACTGGTGAAATTAAAGGCCATTATTTAAATGTGACTGCAGCGGACATGGAAGAAATGTACGCACGTGCTGAGTTTGCTAAGTCATTAGGTTCCAACATCATCATGATTGACTTGATCGTAGGATGGACTGCGATTCAGTCAATGTCTAATTGGTGCCGTAAGAACGACATGATCTTACATATGCATCGTGCAGGTCACGGTACTTATACACGTCAAAAAAATCACGGTGTTTCATTCCGTGTGATGGCTAAGTGGTTGCGTATGGCAGGTGTCGATCATCTGCATGCAGGTACTGCAGTAGGTAAGTTAGAAGGTGATCCTATGACAGTTCAAGGCTATTACAACGTCTGTCGTGAATCACATAACCATCAAGATTTATCGCGCGGTATTTTCTTTGAACAGCCTTGGGCAGATTTAAAGAAAGTGATGCCAGTAGCATCAGGCGGTATTCACGTGGGTCAAATGCATCAACTCATTGATTTATTCGGTGACGATGTGGTCTTGCAATTTGGCGGCGGCACGATTGGTCATCCAGATGGCATACAAGCAGGTGCGATTGCGAATCGTGTGGGCTTGGAAACCATGGTGAAAGCACGTAATGAAGGTAAAGACATCATCAATGATGGTCCTGACATTCTTAAACAAGCCGCAAAAACTTGTAAGCCTTTGGAAAAAGCTTTAGAGACTTGGAAAGATGTGTCATTCAACTATACCTCTACTGACACACCAGACTTTGCTAATACACCGACTGCGTCGTAAGACAATTTAAAGGATAAATAACATGCATATCACTCAAGGGCAGTTTTCTTTTTTGCCGCCATTAACTGATACAGAAATTCGTGCTCAAGTAGATTACGCATTAAGCAAAGGCTGGGCATTGTCTGTTGAATGGACTGATGATCCTCATCCACGTAACTGCTATTGGCACATGTGGGGCAATCCTATGTTCCAAATTAAAGATGGCGCAGCGGTTTTGTTTGAAGTTAACGCATGCCGCAAAGAGCACTCAGAGGTTTATATTAAAGTTAATGCGTTTGATAACACACGTGGTGTGGAATCTATGGTCATGAGTTTTATCGTACAACGCCCAACAACTGAACCAGGTTTTGGTTTGCAACGTACGGAAGATCATGGCAGAAGCATACGCTACACCACGCATAGCTATGCAACTAACAAACCTTCTGGCTCTCGTTATTAAGTAAAGAAAAAAGGACTCAGCCATGAATGCGCCAGACCAAGTTAAATCTATTGATCTGCAAGAGATATTGCGTGATGCAGAAGTCGAGCCAGTGATGGCTCAGCTTGAAAATGAATTAATTGGATTAGCGCCAGTGAAAGCGCGCATACGTGAAATCGCTGCATTTTTGGTGGTATCACGTGCGCGCGCTGGCTTGGGTTTAGAAGCTGCTACACCGAGTTTACATATGTGTTTTTCCGGTAATCCTGGTACTGGTAAAACCACAGTTGCAATGCGTATGGCAGAAATTTTGCATCGATTAGGTTATGTACGTAAAGGCCATGTCATCTCTGTCACACGTGATGATTTAGTTGGTCAATACATAGGCCACACCGCACCTAAGACCAAAGAGATTTTGAAAAAGGCCATGGGTGGCGTTTTATTCATTGATGAAGCGTATTACTTATATCGTCCTGAAAATGAACGTGACTATGGCCAAGAAGCGATCGAAATTTTATTGCAAGTGATGGAAAATCATCGCGATGATTTGGTAGTGATACTGGCCGGTTACAAAGACAGAATGGACACCTTTTTTAAATCCAATCCAGGCATGTCGTCACGCATTGCGCATCATATTGATTTTCCGGATTACAGCGAAAATGAATTATTGCAAATCACTGAAAAAATGGTGGATGGAATGAATTACCACCTAGATGAGGGAGCGCGTACCGCGATGGATGAGTATATTCATTTGCGTCGTCAACAACCCCATTTTGCGAATGCTAGATCAATACGTAATGCATTGGACCGCGCACGGTTGCGTCAAGCTAATCGTATCTTTAAGCGTGCATCGGGCGCAGATTCCATGGTCACAAGTCAAGAACTGTCAACACTGACTGCTGAGGATATACGTGCTTCACGCGTGTTCGGCGGTGGACTGCTGCAATCAGTCGCAAGCGACAACGTAAAAAAATAACTGGAGACAGCATGCATAACGGTCGCACAACGCTATCAAAATTTTTAATCCAACAATTAAAGGGCTCACCCGAGTTAAGTGATTTAGCAGCGTTATTGGTCGATATTGCAGCAGCAGTCAAAGCCATATCAGCAATGACAGCTAAGGGCGAGTTGGGCGATGTGTTGGGCAGTTTAGAAACACAAAACGTACAAGGTGAAATACAAAAGAAACTCGATGTCATGTCGAATACGGCATTCGTTAACACTTTTGCTTTGGGTGGTTTAGTAGCGGGCTTAGCATCTGAAGAAATGGATGATCCTGTTGTGATTGAAGCGCAAGATGAGCCCGGTCGTTTTCTTGCGATTTTTGATCCACTTGATGGCTCATCAAATATCGATATTAATGTTTCAGTTGGTTCTATATTTTCAGTCTTACGTGCACCGCAAGGTCGCGTACCTGAAGTCAAAGATTATTTACTCAGCGGACGTGAACAAATAGCAGCTGGCTATGCCATCTACGGTCCGTCAACCATGTTAGTGCTAACAGTAGGTAAGGGCACACATGGCTTCACACTCGATCGTGAAGTCGGCAATTTCATTCTCACTCATCGTGATATGCAAGTACCTGCAGATACGAGTGAGTTTGCTATTAACGCTAGTAATGAACGTTTCTGGGAGCCGCCAGTACAGCGCTATGTCGCTGAATGTAAAAACGGACGTACGGATGTGCGTGGTCGTGATTTCAATATGCGTTGGATAGCAAGCATGGTGGCTGACATACATCGTATTTTGTTGCGCGGTGGTGTGTTCATGTATCCAAAAGATACGAAAGATCTAACTAAGCCAGGGCGCTTACGTTTGATGTATGAAGCTAATCCTATGAGCTTTGTGGTTGAACAGGCAGGTGGTATAGGTTCAACTGGTCGTCAACGTATACTTGATATTCAACCAGAACAAATACATCAGCGAGTGCCAGTCATCATAGGCTCACGCAATGAAGTTGATCGCATAGAGCGCTATCACCAAGACTTTGACAATGGCTCAGATGAGCAATACAAATCGCCCTTGTTTCAAGAGCGCTCATTGTTCGCGAGCTAATAATTATTTTAGGAGTCCTCTGTGTCAGTTAAGCATCCTATTGTTGCCATCACCGGTTCTTCTGGTGCCGGCACCACAACGGTCATGAAAAGCTTTCAGCATATTTTTCGCCGTGAAAAAATTAAGGCGCAAATTCTAGAAGGCGATTCCATGCATCGATTTAATCGCATGGAAATGCGCGCTGCAATGAAAAAAGCGCATGATGAAGGTAAGCATGCATTCAGCCACTTCGGACCAGAAGCCAATTTATTACCTGAGCTAGAACAAGTCTTTAAACAGTTTAGCGAAACGGGTACAGGCAAAGTACGTAAGTACATACATGATGCAGATGAAGGTAAAGAGTTTGGTCAAGAGCCAGGAACCTTTACACCTTGGGCAGAAATGGAAGCAGGTTCAGAAGTTTTATTTTATGAGGGCCTGCATGGAGGTTATGTAGGTGATGACGCGAATGTTGCTAAGCACGTAGATTTATTAGTTGGCGTAGTACCTATCATTAATCTAGAGTGGATACAAAAACTCCATCGTGATCAAAAAATGCGCGGTTATTCCCAAGAAGCCGTGCTAGATACGATATTGCGTCGTATGCCTGATTACACGCGCCATATTTGTCCTCAATTTTCACGCACTCACGTGAATTTTCAACGCGTGCCTACGGTAGATACTTCAAATCCTTTTATTGCGAATGATATTCCTAGTGCTGATGAAAGCATGGTCGTCATTCGTTTTGCTAATCCTAAAGGCATAGATTTCGGTTATCTCACATCCATGTTGCATGATTCTATGATGACGCGTCCTAACACCATCGTAGTACCAGGTGGAAAAATGGGATTGGCGAT
>CANGLD010000154.1 GCA_947454475.1 Oxalobacteraceae bacterium | reverse complement strand
TTTTTTTGGTCTGGATAATGCAGACTCCAAAATCTTCCTGTGCTCGGCTTCTGCACTTGTCCCATTCGCACCTGCACGCTCTTTCAGAGCTTTCACTAAGTTTTCGTCCACACCACGAACAAGTAAATTGGCCATGTAGATTCTCCTTACGACTATTTGCTATCAATGATAGCATTTTAGTCTTGAAATTTTCAAATAAAAATAAAAAACCCTTTAAAAACAAAGTTTTATTTTTAAATTTTCAAAAAGAAAATATTCTCGCTTTATGGTCGATGCTGGTTTTCCTGAGATGTCATAGACAACCCTATTAATACTCCGCACTTCATTAATGATGCGATTGGAAACCCTACCTAATAGCTCATGCGGCAATACGATTATTTTTATCTCAATCCACCGCGCAAAGACTGTTGCAGCAAAATCGGCAACCACCAGAAACTAAATAACATCAAATTTGATGCTATTATTCATCAAATCTGATTCCAATTCATTTGGGGGAAACATGCGAACCACCGTTACTATTGATGATGAGCTATATGCCCAAGCGCTCGACATTATCGAACCGAATATAGAAAAGTCGGAGCTATTTCGTTTAGCTTTAAAGGTATTTATTCGTATTGAGTCTGCTAAACGACTTGCTGCTCTTGGTGGCAAAGCGCCAAAGATGAAAACAATTCCAAGAAGATAAATCGATCAGCAAAGTTGAGTTATTAAATGGTGCTTGTCGATACATCAATTTGGGTTAATCACTTCAGAAATGGCAACAATACTTTAGTCAATTTACTCAATAGCGACTTGGTACTATGCCATCCGCTTATATTATTAGAGATTGCTTGCGGCTCTCCACCTGGGCCGCGTAACAAAACTTTGGAATATATAGGTAATCTACAATTAGTAAAAACTGCCACTACCGCAGAGGTGATGCGCTTAATTGAAACGCATCATTTATATGAATCTGGCTGCGGAGCTGTAGACATCACATTGCTAGCATCAACTCTGATAACTCAAGTCGCAACGATTTGGACACAAGACAAAAAACTAGAAGCATTAGCAAAAAAATTTAATGTTTGTTTTGATCCCAAATTAATCTAGTCTACTGACTTACATTTCCAAATAAATTTGTCATTCCCACTCTATGGTCGCGGGTGGTTTTCCTGAGATGTCATAGACAACTCTGTTAATGCCTCGCACTTCATTAATGATGCGATTCGAGACACGTCCCAATAATTCATGCGGTAGATGTGCCCAATGTGCAGTCATAAAATCTTGCGTTTGCACAGCACGTAGTGCAACCACATATTCATAAGTACGACCATCACCCATCACGCCAACGGATTTCACTGGCAGAAAAACAGCGAATGCTTGGCTGGTAGCGTCATACCAGTTTTTATGAAAATGCCCTACTGACTGTTGCTCAGATAATTCCTGCGGCAGCGGTATGCTGGTGTTGCGTAACTCTTCGATAAAAATCGCATCAGCTCTGCGCAAGAGATCTGCAAATTCTTTTTTTACTTCACCCAGTATGCGCACACCCAATCCAGGACCTGGGAAGGGATGACGATACACCATGTCGTGAGGTAGACCGAGTGCCACACCGAGTTTGCGTACTTCATCTTTAAACAGATCACGCAATGGCTCGAGTAATTTTAAGTTTAGTGTTTCAGGTAAACCACCCACGTTGTGATGACTCTTAATGGTATGCGCACCCTTCTTACCCTTACCTGCACTCTCAATCACATCTGGATAAATTGTGCCTTGCGCTAACCACTTTGCATTACTGAGCTTGCCTGCTTCGACTTGAAATACTTCTACGAATTCACGTCCTATGATTTTGCGTTTAGCTTCAGGATCACTTACCCCTGCTAACTTACCCATGAATTGTTCGGTCGCATCGACATGGATGACTTTCACGCCGAGATTTTTACCAAACATATCCATGACCATTTTGCCTTCATCAAGGCGCAATAAGCCATGGTCTACAAATACACAAGTGAGTTGATCGCCAATAGCACGATGTATGAGTGCTGCTGCAACGCTGCTATCTACACCGCCTGATAATCCTAAAATAACTTGGTCTTGTCCGACTTGTTCACGTATCGCAGCAATCGCTTCGGTTACATAGTCAGGCATGTTCCAATCTGCTTTACAGCCACAGATTTCATGTACGAATCGATCGAGGATTGCTGTGCCTTGAACGGTGTGAGTGACCTCGGGATGAAACTGCACTGCATAGAGTTTGCGTTCTTCATCGGCCATACCTGCAACAGGGCAGCTTGGAGTGGATGCCATTAATTTAAAACCTGATGGCATATCGATGACTTTGTCACCATGGCTCATCCATACTTTGAGCATGCCATGGCCTTCATCAGTCACAAAATCACTAATGCCATTGAGTAGTGCTGTATGACCTCGTGCACGTACTTCTGCATATCCAAATTCGCGTACCTTACCGTTTTCTACTTTGCCACCCAACTGCGCAGCCATGGTCTGCATGCCGTAGCAAATGCCCAGTACTGGCACACCAATTTCAAACACGGCTTGTGGTGCACGTGGCGTATCGCCTTCTGTTACAGAACTAGGACCACCCGATAAAATAATCCCTGCAGCACCACTCTGACGTATGAATTCATCACTCACATCATAAGGATGCACTTCCGAAAACACACCCGCTTCTCGTACACGACGCGCAATGAGTTGAGTGACTTGAGAACCGAAATCAAGAATAAGAATTTTGGAATGCATGCTGAAGCTCTTAAAAAAATTCAGGCGGCATTGCTGCCGCCTGAGTCAAGTGTTTGTTAATGATTAATCAGCCCGATAGTTCGGTGCTTCTTTCGTGATTTGCACATCATGTACATGCGATTCACGCATACCTGCTGAAGTGATTTCCACAAACTCTGCTTTTTGACGTAACTCTTCAATGGTAGAGCAACCACAATACCCCATAGAGGAACGCACACCACCAACCAGTTGATAGAGAATAGCCAGCACACTACCTTTATAAGGTACGCGTCCTTCTATGCCTTCTGGTACGTATTTATCTGTGTTGTTGGACGCTTCTTGGAAATAGCGATCAGCTGATCCATCTGCCATCGCACCTAAGCTACCCATACCACGATAGGATTTATAGCTACGGCCTTGAAATAAAATCACTTCACCCGGTGCTTCTTCTGTACCTGCAAACATACTGCCCATCATGACAGTGGAAGCACCTGCTGCAAGTGCTTTAGAGATGTCACCAGAAAAACGTATACCGCCATCCGCGATACACGGAATGCCTGTGCCTTCTAACGCTTTGGAGACATTCGCAATCGCTGTGATTTGTGGCACACCCACGCCCGCCACAATACGCGTCGTGCAAATCGAACCGGGACCTATACCAACCTTAACGCCATCAGCTCCATGATCTGCTAATGCCTTTGCTGCAGCAGCAGTCGCAACATTACCGCCCACTACATCCACATGAGGGAAACGACTCTTGACCCATTCCACACGATCTAACACGCCTTTAGAATGACCATGCGCGGTATCCACGATGATGACATCTACACCCGCAGCAACTAATAGCTCTACACGCTCATCATTATCAGGACCCACACCGACTGCAGCACCAACACGTAACTTGCCTTGTTCATCTTTACATGCGTTGGGATGTTCAGTGGATTTAGTGATATCTTTTACTGTGATGAGTCCACGTAATTCGAAGGCATCATTCACAACCAACACGCGCTCTAGGCGATGTTTGTTCATTAAGCGTTTGGCTTCTGCTGGATCCGCACCATCTTTAACAAACACCAGTTTTTCGCGTGGCGTCATTTTTGCGCGCACTTCCGCATCGAGCTCTTCTTCAAAACGCAAATCACGATTGGTGATGATGCCAACGACGGTCTTGCCTTCTACAACAGGAAATCCACTGATGCCATGTTGATGTGAGAGCGCAATCACATCCCGCACTTTCATGGTTGGTGGAATAGTGATGGGATCGCGCACCACACCTGCTTCAAACCGCTTCACTTTAGACACTTCACGTGCTTGTTCTTTGGCGGTCAGGTTTTTATGAATAATGCCTATGCCGCCCTCTTGGGCAATGGCAATCGCCAGTCTTGCTTCTGTCACTGTGTCCATTGCGGCCGAGACCAGTGGAATAGACAAGGAAATATTGCGAGTCAGACGAGTGTGGAGCGAGGTATCTCTGGGCAGGATGGCCGAATAGGCCGGCACGAGCAGCACATCATCGAAGGTGAGTGCTTTTTGGATCAGACGCATAGCAATTCCTATAGGCGCAAAAGCGAATTATACAGAAATCGACCGCTTAACCCCTAAACACTGTCTCTTAGCGCCCAGTTTTGTGCGCCGCACGACGCCTTCTGGACTCCATAGGATCAGCCTGCAATGGGCGGTAAATTTCCACTCTATCGCCAGAGTGAAGCACGCTGTCGAGCGACTTTAATTTACCGAAAACTCCTACACGGATGGTTGCAAGGTCTAAATCAGGATAGCGCTGCAAAACATCACTAGCTTGAATCGCATCTTGTATTGCGCTCGCAGCAGGTAGGGTCACATCTTGGAGAAAAACCGTATCAGGCAAGGCATAACAAACCTGTACCTGCAGTGTTGAAGAATGGAGCTCATTTGCCATAGACTTCCTCAGCACGTTTGCAAAACGATTCCACGAAACTATTAGCGATGACGCTAAATACAGGGCCGATTAATTTTTCTAAGACCTTACTTGAGAATTCATAATGCAACTCAAACTCTACTTTGCAGGCATCTTCGCGTAGAGATTTAAAATGCCATTGTCCGTCCAACACACTAAAAGGGCCTTCTATCAGCTTCATTTGCATATGGGTAGAAGGTGTATTCTGATTTTCAGTCGTAAAACTTTGTTTAATGCCGTGATAAGCGATAGAGATTGTAGCGACCAACTTCTCGGGACTACGCTGTTTTACCTCTACCCCCCCACACCACGGTAAAAACGCAGGATAATCCTCTACCTTTTCTACCAAAGCA